>DATHGE010000141.1:0-9933 GCA_035317805.1 Flavobacterium sp.
ATTTATGGGTGAGTTCAACAACGGCTTCCGGTCCGACCTTGTCGATCAGTTTGGCGGAAACGGTATTGATGGAAAGCGCCAATGCTTTTTTGAGGGTTACCATTCCGCGGTATTCGCCATTGGAGTTGGTAGGTGTCCAGGATTCGGTTACGTTGTGGCGGCCTTTCGGGATCGTAAACGGCGAGTCGATGATCGAATCGCAAGGCGACATATTCAACTGCTCGATGGCGGTGGCATAGACAAACGGCTTAAATGTAGAGCCAACCTGGCGCGCACCTTGCCCGACGTGATCGTATTGGAAATACTTGTAATTGATTCCGCCTACCCAAGCCTTGATATGTCCGGTTTGCGGTTCCATCGCCATAAGTCCCGATTGCAGGAAACTTTTGTAGTATCGGATGGAATCGGTTGGGGTCAGGACGGTGTCTTTTTCGCCTTTCCAGGTAAAGACTTTCATTTTTGTTTTTACACCGAAGGACTGGATGATTTCCGATTCGGACTTGCCGTTGATTTCCATCGATTTCCACCGGTCGGAAGATTTCATGGCGCGCATCATCAGTGTTTTGGTTTCCGCCTCGGAGATATTGACGAATGGCGAATTCTTGTTGTCTTTCTGTTGGCTGGCAAGCTCTTTCTGTAAGTTCGGCAAGTGCTGCATGACGGCATCTTCGGCATAAGTCTGCATCCTCGAATCGATGGTCACGTAGATCTTGAGCCCGTCTTTGTAGATGTCGTATTCCGAACCATCGGCCTTTTTATTTTCCTTCACCCAGTTTTTCATGAATTCGCGGAGGTATTCGCGGAAATAAGTGGCGATTCCTTCTTTGTGGCTTTCCGGATGGAAATCGAGCTTAATCGGTTTTTGCTCGAGTGAATTTTTAGCGGCCTCTTCAAGGAAACCGTTTTTTACCATTTGGCCTAAAACGACATTCCTTCTTTTTTGGACCTTTTCGATTCTTTTTATCGGATTGAAAAGCGAGGGATTCTTGAGCATCCCGACGAGCATCGCGCCTTCTTCAATCGTCAGATCCCGAGGTTCTTTCCCGAAATAGACCTTGGAGGCCGATCGGATTCCGACCGCAGTGTTGACAAAGTCGGCCTTGTTGAAATACATCGCGATAATTTCATTTTTGGTATATTGCCTTTCCAGACGGATGGCGATGATCCATTCTTTGGCTTTTTGGACGAGCCTTAGGACAAAAAATTTGGAGCCTTCACCGTGGAATAACAATTTGGCCAATTGCTGTGTAAGCGTACTCGCACCACCACTGGTTCCGAGGCTTAATGCCGCTCTCATCGTTCCGCGGCCGTCAATTCCCGAATGCTCGTAGAAACGCTCATCTTCGGTTGCAACCAATGCATCGACAAGATGTTTTGGCAAATCGGAATATTTGACCATCGTCCGGTTTTCGTTGTAGAACTTACCAATCGTGACACCGTCGGTGGAAATGACTTCTGTGGCCAGGTTCGAATCGGGATTCTCAAGGTCTTCAAAAGAAGGCATCGACCCGAAAACGCCCCAGGAGGCGAGCAAAAAGAACAAAACGATGCCGCCCAATCCATAAAGGAATATTCTCCAGAACCGCCATTTGTAATAATTGAGGTCTCTTTCTGCGTGTGGTTTTTTATTGGCTGCCATAATCTTTAATCTGTTTTTTCTATTCTGAAACCTACTTCTGTAATGCCATCGAGTTTTTGAACGCCGGTGACTTTTCCGGTTTGCCTTGCGGCCTGGCGGATATGGACTTTATAGGTTCCGGTTTTAAACCGCATCCTTTCTTTATAAAATAACTTGCTTTCCTTGATGTCGGTAAATCCGTTGCCAAGCAGATTCCCGTCGGGATCGGCCATCTGGTATTCGAGCGTGTCCACTTTCGTCACACCGCCCGGCTGTTCGAGCGAAACGATCACAAACAGGTTGTTGAACGGATAATCGTCGTTGTCGCGGATGTTAAGGAACATGTCGTATGATTTGGTCGTGTCGATTTTCGGCAGGTCAAAGCTCACGATACTGTCTTTGTCCCAGCCTTTCCCGACCGATTTGTATTCGTCAAAAACCCTTTTCTTATCGCAGGACACGAGCATGATGCCGGCAAGAAAAAATAGAAGACTATTCTTTAGGCTCATCTTTCTTATTCGGTATTATTTTATTGCTGGCCGGACGCGGTTCATTGTTTCCGGCTGGCTTTGGATTGTTATTCTGGGATTTCGGATTGTTTCCGCGGTTGTTATTTCCCCTGCGGTCATTGCTTTTTTCAGGTCTCGGCCCTTTATTTTCAGGTCGCTGGTTTTGGTTCGGATTGTCAGATTTTTGTATCGCCGCACCCGCAGGTTTGATGATATTGCTTCCCGCCGGCCTGCTTTCCACTCCTTGCTTTTTGTTCTTGCTCGGGCGTTTCTTTTTCTTCGGCTGGTCGAAACGGGTCAAACTTTCCTGGCCCATGGCGTTGTTGAAATCCTTTTCTTCGGTCACAACCACTTCCACAGCGTAATCCTCTAACGAGGAAACTTTGTTTTTTAGTTTGTTTTCGGCAACGATTTCACGAACCTGCTCGATTTTCAACACATGCCAATTCGCAAAATTGTCGGTATAGGCAAACCACATCAGGCCTTTGAAAATGTCCTGTTTCTGGCAAACCGCCATGCCTTTTTCTGTCTGTAATTTGGTGTCGAAATCAGGAAAATCCTGCAACGCATCCATGTAAGTGTCGAGCTCGTAATTAAGGCAGCATTTCAGTTTGCCGCATTGTCCCGCGAGTTTCTGCGGATTCAACGACAGTTGCTGGTAACGCGCCGCAGAAGTATTCACGCTTCGGAAATCGGTCAGCCAGGTCGAACAGCAAAGTTCCCTTCCACAAGAACCGATTCCGCCCAAACGCGAAGCTTCCTGACGAAAACCAACCTGCTTCATTTCGATTCTCGTGCTGAATTCCCTCGCAAAATCCTTGATCAATAAACGGAAATCAATCCGGTCGTTCGCCGTATAATAAAACGTCGCTTTCGAACCGTCGCCCTGGAATTCAATATCGGAAATCTTCATCTCCAACTTTTGGGCAATTGCGAGCTCGCGCGCTTTTTTCTTCATCGGTTCTTCCTTATCGCGCGCATTCGACCAGATGTCGATGTCTTTCTGCGACGCCTTTCGGTAGATTTTCGCCACTTCCGGACTGTCGTGTTTCGTCCCTTTTTTCTTCATCTGAATTTTCACGAGTTCGCCCGTTAAGGTAACGATCCCGATGTCATGTCCCGGTGAAGCTTCGGTCGCTACGATGTCGCCAATGCTTAAGGTGAGTTTTTCCGTATTTCTGTAAAATTCTTTACGACCGTTCTTGAAGCGAACCTCAACGCAGTCGAAAGGCGCCTCGCCATTGGGAAGGCTCATGTTCGAAAGCCAGTCGAAGACCGTCAGTTTGTTGCAGCTGTCGGTGCCGCAGGTCCCATTATTTTTACAACCCTTAGGCGCACCGCCATCAGAGGTTGAACAACTTGTACATGCCATGATCTATATGTAGTGCCGCGACAGGCGCAGCTTAAGTTCTTAAAACGTTTTGCGCGTAAAGATAGTATTTTTTAGTTGGAAAGTTGCAAAGTTTTGCAAGTTGGGAAATGCAGATTTTGAGAAGCTTTATCCTGCTTTCCATTGCAATCAGGGCTAGGAATCGCGGTCCTGCAAACTAATTGATCTCCACCGAATAATTGAGCATATTCCGGTTCGGCTTCTCCAATTCCGTTTTCGAAATGAAGATATTCCGAAACAATTCCGAATTCCATGCATGGCGCTTTTTCCAACCGGCCCAGCTTTCGTTGCGCCAGTCAAAATTGTCATTCCAGAAGAATTTCGGAGAAACATAGCAATAGGTGTACGGCATCAGGTAAGAACTGTTGTTGCCGGTTTCCACGACGAGCGATTCCTGCTCATTACGCGAAATCGATTTTGGAAACAGCAAAGTAATCCCGCGTTTTTCGCTTTCGGTTTTCATAATTCCCGAAATGCGGTCATAATCGTTCTCGATATTCTTAAGGCTGAAATTGTTGTACGTTGTCTCACCGATTTTATCAATCGGACGCAACTGGATAATGTCGATCCCGTATTGGCCGTAGACTTTGAAAAAATCTTCGAGTTCATGGAAATTGTCTTCGTTGAAAGTATAATTGATCCGCAAACGCAAACCCGGATTCGTTTTTTTCTGGTCGGTGATAAAAGCCAACGCGTCGTGGAATTTTTCGTAAACGCCTTTGTCCATCAGATCCTCATATTTCTCTTTGGAAACGCCGTGCATCGAAAAGATAAATTCATTGAGTCCGGCATTGGCAAAATCGGCGACATCTTTGCGTTCGAGCAAATTCCCATTGGTAATCATGCTGATGTACGGCACTTTATATCTTTTGGCAATCTCAATTAGTTTGGTATTGTGCTTGAATAATGTTGGTTCGGCACCGCAGCCAATCTGTAATTTGAGCGCATTCTTAAAATTCACTTTGGCAATCGCTTCGAGATCTTCTTCCTTAAACATGCCTTTCATATTCTGCTTTACATACTCATTATCCGTAAAATAGCACATTTTGCAGCGCAGGTTGCACGCCAGAACCGGATCCATCTGAATGGCGAGATACCTTTTGTCCAAAACGCTGAGCAGCCACAAACCGAGGAATTTAATCCGGTGGTTTTTGATGTAATTGTTGAATTTTAAAAGTTTGTAGATATCCATTTCCGGAAAATTATGCGTCTAATTTATACAATTTATCTGACAGGCGAATCCGGAACGGCAATTTGAAGCTGCACGTATTCCCCGAAACTGCTTTTTCAGCAGGCTGGTCGTTCACAAACATTTCACCGATAACCATTTCCTGATTTCCCGTCGTCGGACCGACGATCAGGATTTTATCGCCAACAGCAATTCCGTCTTTCTCAATATAAAATTGTCCAATGCTCGCTTTTGGAAAAAAGTGGATGCCTTTCCCTACAAGCGTTTTCTTGATTTTAGGTTCTTTTTTGACAGCGACTTTGGGTTGTTCGGCCACAAAAACGGCGTGGCTTTCGAGATTGTTCTTAAATGTCAAAACGTCTGATTTTCCTTTCTTGAAAATCTTGTTGCCATTTTTGATGCCGCGGCGAATCGCTTTCTGTTCTTCTTCAGGCAAATGGATCACGTCGACGCATTCGGAAGAACAGCAGCCTTCCATCGCGGTTTTGCAATCGTCGCATTGAATGAACAATAAATGACAGCCTTCGTTGGCGCAGTTCGTATGGACATCGCAGGGTTTGCCACATTGGTGGCATTGCGAAACCACGTCGTCGGTGATGCGTTCGCCGAGTCGGTGGTCGAAAACGAAATTTTTGCCGATGAATTTGGATTCGAGTCCTTCGGCTTTGACCTGCCTTGTATATTCGATGATGCCGCCTTCGAGCTGGTACACGTTTTCGAAACCTTTGTGCCTGAAATACGCGCTGGCTTTTTCGCAACGGATACCGCCGGTGCAATACATCAATAATTTCTTGTCTGATTTGTGTCCGGACAGTTGCTCTTCGATAATCGGCAAGGATTCGCGGAACGTATCGACGTCGGGTTTGATCGCGTTGGTGAAATGCCCGATTTCGCTTTCGTAATGGTTGCGCATGTCAACGACAATCGTATCGGGATCTTCAAGCAGTTCGTTAAAGTCTTTGGCTTTGAGATGGATTCCGATGTTCGTCGGATCAAAGGAATCGTCGCTCAATCCGTCGGCGACGATCTTATCGCGCACTTTTACGGTGAGTTTCAAAAAAGAGAAATCGTCATGCTCGACCGCGACATTGAGCCGGATGCCTTTCATGAAATCGTATTTCTCAATCGTATCCTTGAATTCGTAGAAATGGTCGGCGGGCAATGACAATTGCGCATTGATGCCTTCGTGTGCGACGTAAATCCGCCCTAAAACTTCTAATGGATTCCAGGCGAGGAATAATTCGTTCCTGAATTGTGTTGGATTTTCGATTCGCGCATAAGCATAGAAAGACAACGTGAGGCGTTGCTTTCCGGCGTCGTCTATGAGGACGGCCCGCTCTTCTGCGCTTAAAGTGTTGTACAGTTGCATGCTATAAACAGTTTTAAGTTTGGAATATTTTTGAGCTGCAAAAGTAGCGAAAAGGTTCGGAACTGCAAATGTTTAACAGTTTGCATTGGAAACACGAAGCCTAGCCCTGATTGAAGCAAGTATCCTCGCAGAGATACTGCGGAAAGCGGGATTAGCTCCAAATCAAAAGCCACGAATTCACAAATTTAATTCGTGCATTCGTGGCTTTAAACTTTTTTTGATTCTTAGCAGAATTCTGCGAAAGCGTCTTTCAAATTATCTGCGATCAGTTCAGCAGGGCGGCCTTCGATGTGGTGGCGCTCTAACATGTGAACCAATTCGCCGTCCTTAAACAACGCGATGCTTGGCGATGACGGCGGGAACGGGAACATGAATCCGCGTGCTGCGTCTACCGCTTCTTTGTCGACTCCGGCGAAAACGGTCACCAAATGATCCGGTTTTTTCTGTCCGCTGATGCTTTCTATTACGCCCGGACGTGCATTTCTCGCCGCGCATCCGCAAACGGAATTGACGACCACTAATGTTGTCCCCGACTTGGCGATGGCGTTTTCTACTGCGCCCGCGCTATATAATTCTTCAAAACCCGCGTCGCTTAACTCGGCGCGCATCGGGTTTACCATTTCTTCTGGATACATAATCTTTTAATTAAAGGTTGAAAGTTATTTGCCACAAAGATAATAAGATTTCGGGTTGCGGAAATCGCACAAATCATAAAGATTTGTTATGATTGGATTGCGTTGCAGAATTTCTCAGCGTCTTTTGAAAAGTACTTTGATAAACAGCCGTTTGGGGCATTTCAGGATGACCTGCAGGTCTTCAAAAAACGTGGTTTCCTCATCGAGGAACTTGAAAATCAGTGCGGGATTTCCTTTTTGGAAAAGCGCTGAAAAGATTTCGGAACCGGCTTCGTTTTTTTCGTTGAGGATGTCGAGCAGTAAAGCGTCGTAGAAGTTGAATCGGTTGTTTTTGTGAAAGTGCCGGAAATCTTCTTCTGTGTGTAAAAATTCAACCAGTCGCTTCGATTCTTTATCGGCATTTTTAAATGTGTAACCTGTGCTTGCCTTGGTCCAGCCGCCGGCTGATCCGATATTAAGGATATTTTTGGTATTGCTTTCCCAAAACGGGAAAGTGGTCATCGGGATGCTGCCGCGTTCTTTTTCGATGATTTGGTAGTTAGTGATGCCGAATTTTTGGATGTAATCTGCAATCGCTTCTTCATATTCGGTTTCGGATAAAAGGTTTTTGGAAAACAAAGTGTATTCGATCAAAGCTTCATTTTTGGAAGTCGGCAGTACGTACATAAACCGCGTATTGCCTTGCTGTTCGACAGAAAAATCCATTAACGTGGCAATTTCAGGATTGAAAGCATTATCATCCGCTTTGATTTTCCAGCCGATAAAATGCTGTTGCAGCAACGGATATTTCCCCTGCGATTTTAGCTTATACGGATTGAAAATGCTGTTGAAGAGTTTGCCGCAGCTGAAAATTTTGGTTTCGGCGCGCACTTCCACACAACCATCCGATTCTGAAAAGGAGGTAATTTCGAGGTTTTGGAAAGAAATGTTTGGATGTTTTGAGATCTTGTCAAATACAAAATTATAAAAGTCAATACCATGAATCATTTTGTAACAATACGGCTGCAGGTCGAGTTCTCGTTTGGAATTTTCATCGGCAAATAGCGCCACATGCCACACCTTACTTACGATCTGTCCCCAGTGGCCATGGCCCTTTTCCCAAAAGCACCAGGTCCTGTCGTTGGTTTTTTTCGGATTCTTGTCCAAAAGCAAAATCGTCTGATCTTCAAATTTTCCGCTTTCCACCATGCGGTACACGGTCATCAAAGCCGATAAACCTGCGCCGGTAAAAATGTAATCGTAATGCTTCATCTCAGAAATAAAACCTAAAGATAGATTTTATAAGCGGAAAGAAAATCCAACGGCGGCAAAATAATCAGGCGCGTTTTCCGTAATCCCGAATCCGCCCGAAGCGTCGACCATACAATTGTTGGAAATCAGGTAGGTGAATCCGCAGTCAAAACGATGGTCGGCCTTGTCTTTTTGCGGGGCGAATCCATAAACTTCAATAAAACAGCCTGTTTTTTCAGAAAGTGAAATGCCTGTTGTTAAGGTATAGATAAAAGTCGGCTCGGCCGTTTCGCCATCCCATTCGGCGCCAAGATTGTAGCCGAGATCAATCTTGTCTGATAAAGTATGCTGCATCGTAAAACGGAATTCCGGTGCATAAAATGTCGTCTTCAGATCGGAGGAGGCCAGATCCGGAAGCTGCAAGTGGCCCAGGAAGGAGGTTTTTGGCAGGATGCCTTTCTCGTCGCAAACCGCAACTTTAAATCCGACTACGATCGGGTTGAGCCCGGAAATCTGAGTGCCGTCGGTTTTATCGGTAACGAACTCTGCGATCAATCGGAATTCAAACCGGCCGTTCAAACCGTATTTTAATAATGTCGATGGAATGGCAAAGCTTTCCGAATCGCGACCGGCCTTTTCAAGACTAACTCCGGTTTCCATCTGGAACATGCCTTTCGGGACAATATCGGGCGTTTCGGTTTGGTCTGGGCGATCGGTCGCAATCGGCTCCTGGGCTTTCTCCTGGGAAAATCCTTTGGAAGAAATACAGATCATGGCGAGTATTAAGAAACGGGAAATTTGCATGTCAATTAATTTTTAGACAAATCTAAAAATATTATTATACAAATAAAAATTTATTTATATTTGCATCGAAATAAATGCATTGCCATGAAAGGAAAGTCACTCGAAGAAGTCAACCAATCCGTATCCACACAAAATAAAACCACAGTTTTCAGGAAAATCCTCGCGTTTTTCGGCCCGGCCTATCTCATCAGCGTCGGTTATATGGATCCGGGAAACTGGGCGACAGATATTGCGGGCGGAAGCCAGTTTGGCTACACTTTATTATGGGTTTTGCTGATGAGCAATATCATGGCGCTGTTGTTACAGAGCCTGAGCGCGCGCCTTGGCATTGTCACGCAGCACGATTTGGCACAGGCATCACGCGAAACCTATTCCAAACCCATCAATTACATCCTGTACTTTCTGGCGGAAATCGCCATAGCCGCCTGTGATTTGGCCGAAGTGCTCGGAATGGCGATCGGTCTGAACCTGCTGTTCGACATTCCCCTGATTGAGGCTGTCATCATCACCGTTCTCGATACTTTCCTGCTATTGTTCCTGATCAATAAAGGCATACGGAAAATGGAGGCTTTCATTATTGCGCTCGTCGCGATTATCGGTTTTTCATTCATCTTCGAAATGATTTTCGCACAGCCGGAACTGCCCAAAGTTCTCGCCGGGCTAATTCCGGGCATTCCAACAGAAGCCGGTCTGTATATCGCAATCGGAATCATCGGTGCCACGGTTATGCCGCACAATTTATACCTGCATTCCTCTTTGGTGCAAACGCGTAATTTCGACCGTAGCGACAGCGGAATCAAACAGGCGCTCAAATACAATTTCATCGATTCGGCCATTGCATTGAATCTCGCCTTTTTTGTCAACGCCGCCATTTTGATTTTGGCTGCGGCCACATTCTATAAAAGCGGCATGTTCCATGTTGCCGAAATCCAGGACGCGCACAAATTTCTCGAGCCGATGCTCGGGACCAAATGGGCGCCGATATTGTTTGCGGTTGCACTGATCGCGGCCGGGCAAAGCTCTACGATTACCGGAACGCTCGCAGGCCAGATTATTATGGAAGGCTATCTGCAATTCCGCATGAAACCATGGATCCGACGCATCATTACGCGTTTGATCGCGATTGTTCCCGCCGTAATCGCGATTACGTATTTCGGCGAAAGCGTAACCGGAAAATTACTGGTGTTCA
>DATHGE010000142.1:0-2746 GCA_035317805.1 Flavobacterium sp.
TTGCACTTCCGAAACACCTTGAACAGATGCAACCGAATTTCTACCATGCTTCCGATCACGAAATTCCGCATTGGCAGGACAACGGCATTGTATTCAAACTAATTGCAGGCGAAGCTTTCGGACGGAAATCGCCGGTTCCGGTTTACAGTCCGCTTTATCTTCTCGAACTCAAATCGATTACAAAGCAAACGGTTTCGATTGGCACGGAATTATTTGGCGAAAGCGCGCTGTACATTCTCGAAGGCAGCATTGAAAGCGAAGGAAATACCTACGAACCCAAACACATCCTGATTGCCAACGACAGTAAATTATGTGCATTCGACATGGCAGAAAATACGACGGTTTATATCTTTGGAGGCGATGCTTTTCCCGAAGAGCGCATCATTTACTGGAATTTTGTCGCTTCGTCCAAAGAACTGATTGAAGCTGCAAAAAAAAGCTGGCTGGAGCAGATTTTTCCGAAAGTTCCGGGCGAAACCGAATTTGTACCCTTGCCTGAACAAACCAACTTCAACCTCAAAAAATGACAAAAGTAACCGCATCCACAGGGAAAATCTTATATAAGACCGAAATCAAGTCGGCCACCAATACCATCATTGCTGACGAACCGGTTGATGTTGGCGGTCAGGATCTGGGTTTCAAGCCCGGGGAATTGCTGGCCGCTGCGCTCGCCTCGTGCACCGGAATCACTTTAAGGATGTATGCCGACCGCAAAGGCTGGGATCTGGAAGAATCGATGATTGAAGTGACTATGGAAAACGATACGCCCGAAAAACCGAACATCACGATGAACATCCGGCTCTTCGGCAAGCTCGACGAAACGCAAAGGCAAAGGTTGCTTGAAATCGCCAACAACTGTCCGATCCATAAAATGCTGGAGCATCCGGTGGCGGTGCAGACCGTTTTGAAAGATTAGTTTCCTGCAGGCAGCAATAGCATAAAATCCGGAGCCATTTAGATTCCTGAATTACTCCAAATTTTACTAATTTAGCCGCATGATTAAAATTGTCATTATTGGTTCGGGAAATGTTGCGCGGCATCTGATTTCGGCTTTTTCGGAAAGCGCTGAAGCAGAGTTGGTCCAAGTATATTCCCGCAGCGAAGAAAGCGCGGCAGGGATTCCGAAATCCATTCCCGTGACCCATGACCTGAACAATCTGGCGGAAGCCGATGTTTATATCATTGCTGTTTCCGATGATGCGATTGCTGCAGTTTCCAAAAGTTTGCCCTTTCGCAACCGATTGGTTTTGCATACTTCGGGCAGCGTTTCTATCGATGCACTTTCTTCCAATAATCTGAATGGCGTCTTTTATCCGTTACAGACGTTTTCCAAAAACAAGGCGGTCGATTTCAGGCAGATTCCGATTTGCATCGAAAGCAGCAGCCCTGAAATGTATCCGTTGATCGAAAAATTGGCGCGCAGCATTTCTGATACCGTTTTTAAAATCGATTCACAGCAACGCAATGCGCTGCATGTTTCGGCGGTATTTGTGAATAATTTCACCAACCACCTTTACAAAATCGGCAATGATATTTGCATCGAACACGGAATCCCATTCGAAATCCTGAAACCTTTAATAAGCGAAACGGCAGAAAAAGTTATGGTGCTTTCCCCTTCGGAAGCGCAGACCGGACCGGCAAAACGAGGCGATTCCAATACGATAAAAAAACACCTGGAATTCCTATCAGACGAAAACCAACGAAATATTTATACCCTACTCACCCAATCTATCCAAAACCATGGCGAAAAGTTATAAGGAAATCATGAACGACATCAACACTTTTATTTTTGATGTCGACGGCGTACTGACCGACAGTTCGGTGCATGTAACACCAACAGGCGAAATGCTGCGCATTATGAATATCCGCGACGGGTTTGCGATGAAGGCGGCCATCGACAGCGGTTACCATGTGTGTATCATTTCGGGCGGAAGCAATGAAGGCGTGCGCATCAGGCTCAGAAACCTTGGTATCACGGACATTCATCTGGCGGCTCCTGACAAGGTGGAAACTTTTAAGGAATACATCGAACTCTACAATATTAAGCCCGAACAGGTGTTGTATATGGGCGACGATATCCCCGATTATCATGTGATGAAACTCGTGGGTTTGCCTGCGTGCCCACAGGATGCAAGTCCGGAGATTAAAGCCCTCAGCAAATATATTTCCCACAAAAACGGCGGCCGTGGTGCGGTGCGCGATGCGATTGAGCAAGTGATGAAAGTCCAGGGAAAATGGATGCAGCATTTTGACGGAAAGCACGATTAGAGGAGAGAAAAGAAACAAGAAACAAGAAGTAAAAAAATAAGCCAAAAGAACCGATTAAACAATGAAAGATTTTTTCAAACTCATCCGTTACCAGAATTTATTAATGCTCGCTTTGATGCAGTTCGTTATCCGTTACGGATTCCTGAAAAGGCTTGGTATACCGCTATCGCTGACCCACCTGCAATATGCCTTATTGGTGTTGTCGACGGTTTTGATTGCGGCTGCCGGTTATGTGATCAATGATGTGTTCGACCAGCAGACCGACGCCAAAAACAAGCCGCTAAAAGTGATTGTCGGGAAAACGATATCGGAAGCGAAAGCCTACAATATTTACGCAATACTTAATATTAGCGGGGTAGCAATTGGTTTTTATTTGTCGAACGTTATCGAGAAACCCGGATTTGCCGCGGTATTTATCGTAATTGCCGCTACACTTTATCTGTATGCGAACAGCCTGAAGCAAATGATGATTGTGGGA
>DATHGE010000143.1:0-3860 GCA_035317805.1 Flavobacterium sp.
AAGTACTTTTCCGGATGCCGGCTGGACCGTATTGTAAGCCCTTGCCAGACGCGTAATAGAATCAATCAAAATCACAACGTCGTGTCCGCACTCAACAAGCCTTTTGGATTTTTCCAGAACGATATTGGCGATTTTCACATGCTCCTGCGGCTCGCGGTCGAAAGTCGAAGCGATCACTTCGCCCCTGACGCTGCGTTGCATGTCGGTAACCTCTTCCGGACGTTCGTCAATCAGAAGCACAATCAGGTACACTTCATGATGGTTTGCCGCAATCGCGTTGGCAATATCTTTCAGCAGCATCGTCTTACCGGTTTTTGGCTGGGCGACAATCATACCGCGTTGTCCTTTTCCGATAGGTGAAAACAAATCGATGATCCGGGTAGAAATAGAGCTTCCTTTTTCGGCAAGCTTGAATTTTTCAGAAGGGAAAACAGGCGTCAGGTGTTCGAAAGAAACCCGGTCACGAACGACCTGCGGATCATGTCCGTTGATCTTTAAAACGCGTACCAACGGGAAAAATTTCTCACCTTCTTTTGGCGGACGCACCACACCTTTTACTGTATCTCCGGTTTTGAGTCCGAACAGGCGAATCTGTGAAGTCGACAAATAAATATCATCCGGCGATGCCAGGTAATTGTAATCGGACGAGCGCAAAAATCCATAACCGTCGGGCATCATTTCAAGGACGCCTTCGCTTTCAATAATCCCGTCGAATTCGAAATCGGCATCGCGGAAATTATTCTTTTTATTTTTAAAATTTGGATTTTGGTTGCCGTTTTGGTTTCCGTTGTTACCGTTCCCATTCGTGTTCCCATTTGCATTTTGGTTTGGATTGGCTTCGCTCCGTTCGGCTCCGCCTCGGGTCGGGTTCTGGTTCGGATTATTTGGATTGTTGCGGGCCGCTTTCTGCAGTTGGTTTGGATTGGCTTTTTTCTCAAAGATCTTCGGTTCGCCGTTTTCCTCATTGCTTATGGGTTGGCTCTCTGGTTGGCTCTCAAATTGGTCTTCTGTTGGCTGGCTGCCTTCTGAATACGCCTCATCTGAATTTCGCGCTACTTTTTTGTCATAATCTGCTTTTTTGAATTTGCCTTTTTTAGGCATTTTCTCATCGGGCAGCTGTTCGTTGTAATCCGGTTCCGCTACCGTTGTATTTTCTTCAACCTGCGGTATATTTTCGCTTACCGGTTCTATCGCATTGTATTCGTCAGAGAAAAGCGTGTTGTTTTGTTTTTTCTGGATGGCCGGTTTTTTATCGGCGGTGATTCTGGCGCGTTTGGGTTTATCGGCCTCTGAAACATCAGAATTATTCTGGGCAGAAGCCTGGTGCTCGAGGATTTGCGTGATTAATGCCTCTTTCTTAACACCATTAAATTTTATTGTTTTAGCAGCTTTAGCTATATCCTGAAGCTCAGAAAGCTTCATTTCTTTTAATGCAGAAATATCAAACATGAATGTTATTTGAATTTAATTGATATGGAAAATGATATGAAATGTGTAGTGGATTATTTCTTAAAACGGGCCGTAAAATGAAGTACTTACGGAATTGTTATGCAATAATACGAATAAAAACTTATCAGGCAATAGTATTTATCAAAAAGAAAATATATTTTTGTCGGGAAATTAAGTCTTGATGATACAGAGAATACAGACCGTTTATTTAATTATTGCCCTGATTGTGGCCGCGGTTTTACCATTCTTTTTTTCGTTGTGGACTTTGAGCGATGGCAAGGCGTTTTATTTTATGCAAAGCCAACTATATGCCGCACTGATTGGTTTAAGCGCCGCATTGTCGCTTTTGGGGATTTTATCATACAAAAAAAGACAGCATCAGTTTGTCATTGGCAGGCTGAACATCATATTAAATTTAATTTTATTAGGATTATTTGTATATCGTTCGCTAAATGTGTCTGGAGAAACCCCTGCGGTTTCTGAGAAAGGCATTGGGATGTTTCTACCGATTATTTCTATCGTTTTTTTAGTTTTGGCGAATAAAGCCATCAAAAAGGATGAAGATCTCGTAAAATCAGCTGACCGATTGAGATAAACCTATAAACTTAGTTTATTTAGTGCGAAGAAAACCCGGGCAATTGTCCGGGTTTTTTTGTGCCCTCTCACTAAATTTAGTGATGCGAAAAAATCACTATATTTAGTGATACGATGGTATTGATTATTGTATTAAATTTGGACAAAGCAACCCCGCAAAATGAACAAGAAAAAAATACGCATTTATCTCGCAGACGACCACCAGGTTCTTATTGACGGAATGCAGGCCGTTCTGAATACCAATAAAAACTTTGAGGTTGCGGGATTTTCCCTGAACGGGAAAAACGTAATTGAACTTGCCGTTAAAAACAAGACCGACATTCTGGTTATGGACATCAACATGCCCGAAAAGGACGGCATTGAAGTCCTGAAAGATCTTTCGGCGGCGGCATTCCCTTTCAAGGTAATCATCCTTTCCAGTTATGACGACTTAAAGCTCATCAAAGAAGTGATGAAACTTGGCGCCAGCGGTTACCTGACCAAGCAATGCGCGGGCGAAAATATCATTGAGGCCATCATAGCCGTCGAAAATGGTGAGGAATATTTCTGTAAGACGGTCCGCGATAAAATCTTCAATTCATTTACAAAAAACAATATCAAGCCCAATAATGAAAACTCCAGCCTTTCGCTCACGGAGCGCGAACTGGAAATCATCAAACTGATTTCGCTCGAATACAGCGGAAAGGAAATCAGTGAAGAATTGTCGATCAGCACCAATACCGTGGAAACCCATCGCAAGAATCTTGTCAAAAAACTCAATGTGAAAAACACGATCGGATTGGTCAAATTTGCGCTCAAACACAATTTAATTAACCAATAAAAACAAATAGTATGGCACTCGTAAAAGATTATGGTACCTCGACTACCAATGACATCAATTTCAGCGTAACTTTCGCAATACCGAACAATTGCGATTATGCACTCACTACCAATGCAGGCAAATATTCCATTACGGTAAGCCTCAACAAAGGGCAAACCGTACCTTCTTCTGTATTTATGAATTGCACCGTATCGGTCAGCGCCATCGCTAATATAGTTGATGTGCAATTTGAGCAAGTACTTAGCGGCATCACCACAATTAAACCAAAAATGAGAGTTGATAATTGCGCATAATCTGAAAAAAATTACTTACATCTTACTGTTTTTTAGCCTCGGTATCTCGGCAAGAACTACCGGAGGTGATTCTATAGATGTGTATGTTGAACAGAACAAAATCATAAAAGCGCTCGGGTATGCGATTCGGGAATCTGACCAGCTTTTAAAAAAACACGATTACGAAGGTTATTGTAAATTCAGCCTCCAGAAAAGCAAAATCTATCTGAAGTTAAATGATTCCCAAAAATCGATCAATGTACTTTACAATGCGTTAAAAATTGCCGAAAAATACAATCTCAAATATGAGAAAGTGTTGCTGTTAAATTCCATCGGACGCAACTTCCAATTGAGTTTCAATCATCAAAAATCATTAGAATATTACAACAAAGGTGAAAAATTAGCCGCCGAATTGCACAACGACACACTGCGGGCATTTGTACAGCAAAACATTTTCAGCATACTCATAAAGGACGGAAAGAACGACAGCGCCTATCAATATGCTGCCAAAATCATGAAAGTCCTCAAAAACAGCAAGAACTACGATCAGGTTTATCGCTGTTACAGTAATTTTTCGGTATATTATTTCACTGTCAACAAACAAGAGTTGGGAAAGAAATACCTGGACACCGCCACTTTCTATGCCCGGAAAAACAACAAGATCAATTATCTCAAGACTTGTTACATGAATCTCGGCTATTATTACCTGACCGTTAAGGAAGATT
>DATHGE010000144.1:0-7687 GCA_035317805.1 Flavobacterium sp.
GATAAAAGGCGGTGTGACGTTATTCGATACCAATTTCAACGGGTTCCAATACACCGATGAAATGGCCGATCCGGCTTTCGCACAGAACATCAACAAAACCTTCCCGAACGTAGGCGCCGGAACGTATTTCTTCAGCGACCATTATTACCTCGGGTTTTCGGTTCCGAATTTACTCACGACCAAACACATCGAAAGACAGGACGGGGTCCAGACCACTGGCGTTGAGAATGTGCATTATTTCTTTACCGGAGGATATGTTTTCGACCTCAATCCGAACCTCAAATTCAAACCGGCATTTATGGCGAAAGGTGTTTCGGGCGCGCCATTGGCGATTGACCTGACGACAAATTTCCTGATTAATGAACGCCTCGAGCTCGGAGCCGGCTATCGTTTTGACGATTCCGTGAGCGGCCTTGCGGCTTTTTCGATTACACCAAATCTAAGGATCGGTTATTCGTATGATTATACGCTTTCTAATTTAGGCAATTACAATTCGGGTACGCACGAGATTTTCCTGCTGTTTGATCTCGACAGGAACGGAATGTCATCCAAAGGTTATGATAAATCCCCAAGGTTCTTCTAAAAGCGACAATATGAAAAATTACTTTTATATACTTTTTATCTTTTGTTTGGGCGGGAACTTATCGGCGCAGAAAGCCAGTGAGAAGAAGGCCAACGGGCTGTTTGAAAAGAAAATGTATGTCAAGGCCGCCGAAATGTATGAACAGGTACCCGAAAGCCAAAATACGCTCCAGAACCTCGGCGATTCCTATTACAACAATTTCCAGATGAAAGACGCCGTTCGCGTTTACGGAAAATTGTTCCTAACGTACAAAGACAGTGTCAAACCCGACTATTATTTCCGCTATGCGCATGCCTTGATGGGCGTTCCCGATTACGCCAAAGCGGATGAAATTATGGGGAAATATTTGGGCTATCCGGTTAATACAATCAAGTTTATCGCCAACCTCAATACGAATGTCCCATACAATTATACCATCCAGCCGATGGCGAAAAACACGAGCAACGGCGATTTCGGGATGTCGTTCTATGGCGACAAGGTGGCATTTGCCTCATTGAGGAATGCGGCTTCCAAAGCGTATGGTTGGAATGAAAAACCGTACCTCGATCTCTTCAGTGCCGAAGTCGATTCTAAAGGATTATTGGTCAATGTGCAGCCGTTCCCTCCGGCAATCAACACCAAAACCCACGAAAGCAACGCCACATTCAGTGCCGACGGCAAGATTATGTATTTCAACCGCACCAACGACAAGAAGGTAAAAGTTGGTGAGGAGAAATTCGCCAGCGTCAAGATTTACAAGGCCGAATTCGTCGATGGCAAATGGGAAAAGATCACCGCATTGCCTTTTTGCAGCGACAATTATTCGACCGACCATCCGGTGCTGAGCAAAGACGGGAAGAAACTGTATTTCTCGAGCGACATGCCAGGAAGCATCGGCTCTTTCGATATTTATGTAGTGGATGTGAATGAGGACGGGACTTTTGGCGCACCGCAAAATATGGGCGCGACAATCAACACGATCCATCGCGAACAATTCCCTTATATTTCTGACGACGGGACGACTTTATATTTCGCTTCCGACGGCCATCAGGGCTTGGGCGGGCTCGATATTTTCATGTCCAAATCCTACAATAACGTCTTTGCCAAGCCGATTAATCTCGGCGAAACGATTAACAGCAATATGGATGATTTCGGTTATATCGTCGACGAGAAAAAGAACAAAGGCTATCTGTCTTCCAACAGGAAAGGTTCGGATAATTTGTACAGTTTCACCCGCGTTGAAAACGAATCGCGCTTTGTTGTGGAAGGCGAAGTCAAAGATAAAAATACGCAGCTGCCATTGCCCGGAACGCAGGTTACCCTGTATGATGAAAATGACAAACTCGTAGGCCAGATGGTTGTTGGTGAACTCGCCGATTATGTTTTCAATACCGAACCGAATAAAAAATACCGCATCGAGGCCGTCAAGGATTTCTACATTCCGCACAGCGAAGTTTTCACCACGAATGAAGACGGAAAGTTGCGTTATACGATCGAACTCTTCATGGAATGCTACGACGACGCCGAAGAGATCATCACCAAGCGCCAGGACGGAAAAGTGCAGATCGTACTCGAGAACATTTATTTCGACCTGAACAAATGGGATATCAAGCCCGAAGCCGCCAAAGTACTCAATGTGCTCGTGGATCTCTGTAAAAAATACCCCGAAATGGAAGTCGAACTCGGTGCCCATACCGATTCGCGCGCTTCCTTTACCTACAATATGATACTTTCGAACAAACGTGCCGCTGCCGCCTTAGAATACCTGGTGCAGAACGGCATCAAGCGCAAAAGGCTCAGCTCTAAAGGTTACGGCGAAACCGTGCCATTGGTGAAATGCGGCGACGACAGGCCGTGCACCGAGCAGGAGCATTCCATCAACAGGCGCTGCGAATTTATCATCCTCAAATAGGGTTTTATAGTTTTAAATAGTTTTTGAAAATGAGAAAGCCGCTTCTTTGGAGCGGCTTTTTCTATGATAATTATTGTTGGGACGTGCGTCATTGCGAGCATTGCGAAGCAATCTGTTGAAGTTTTGAAGCTATTCCCGCTGTCCGCTGTATCTTTTTCCCGCTGCGCTTCAAAAGGATGCCGCTTCCATCAGGGCTAGGATATTCGGTTTTTTTGAACGACAGCCTAAAACTTATTCTCGACTTCCGCCGCCTGCAGCATCAAATAATGCAAGTCGGTATTTTTTACAAATGGCTTCAACAATTCGCTGCCCGGCCCAAACATCGCCAGTTCCACATAATCTGCAGAATGGTCCATGCTGATCCAGCCCACCGAATTGGTTTTTTTCTGCATTTCAGCAAACGCATTATAAGGCAGTTTTTTGTAATTGTACAATCCGCCTTCTTCTTTGTGCAATCCGTCGTAATAGGTCAGGATCGTTTTCGCATCTTCCTCAGAAACCGTTGTCCCGTTTCCGGCCGCAATGATTTCGCGAACCCTCGCTACAGAAGTATCTGAATGGATTTCATTTAAAATCAGTTCATTCGTTTTCGTGTATTTCTGTATGCTGTCGAAATTTACATTCGCTTCCTTGCCGTAAATCACGCCAGGGTTTGCGTTTCCATGGTCGGTCGTGATAATCACCAAAGTGTTTTTGTCCTTTTCGGCAAAATCAATCGCCACTTTTATAGCTTCGTCAAATTCGACCTGGTCGTAAATCAAGGCCGCAATATCGTTGGCATGTGCGCCCCAGTCGACTTTTCCACTCTCGATCTGCAATGCAAACCCTTTGGGATGGTCTTTCATATGGTCGATCGCTTTCTGCGCCATTTCGGCCAATGACGGTACACTTTCTTTCAAAGCCGCATCGTTATTCCGGTCGACATAATACGGCAGTGGATCGTCGCCAAAAACGCCCAGAACCGGCTTCGCATTGGTTGTATTTGACATTTCACCACGTGTTTTCGCCACTTGGTAACCTTTGGCTGCAAAAGCTGCGTAAACGTCTTTCTTATCTTTTCTTTTGTCGGCTGCAAAATATTTATCGCCGCCGCCCATCATAATATCGAATCCCAAATCAATGTATTGAACCGCAATGTCTTCCTGGCTGCCGCGGCTTTCACTGTTGACACAGAATCCCGCCGGAGTGGCATGGGTAATCGGAACGGTGGTTACACAGCCCGCCATTTTTCCTGATTTTTTGAATTTCTGTAGGATTGGCAAATACTTTTCACCGTTCGGGCCAACATTAAGCGAACCGTTATTGACACGAAATCCGCCGCCCCAGGAAGAACTTCCCGCTGCCGAATCGGTCACGATCGAACTCGCTGAAGCCGTATCCATCAGCGCACGCGACACGCGGTTGTCTTTGTAAAGCTGTATCCAGTTGCTGCCTTTGCCATATTTGCGGTTGAGGTACAGGTCGGCCATATTGAGCGTTCCGGTGCTCATGCCGTCGCTGACCAGGAAAATGATGTTTTTGGCTTTTTTGCCAAGGCCTGAAAGGTCATATTCGGTTTCAGTTGCGAAACCTTTAAGCGGGTTGATAACCGTTGCGCCGATTGCGGCAAGCGAACCATTTCTGAAGAATTTCCTTCTGTCCATCTGATAATTATTAGGGGAATTTGTTGCTGCCCAAAGATAGAAAACTTACTGCGGATGAAATGTTAACGGATTATTATTTTGTTTGTCGATAAAATACGTCGCCATCTGATAATTATTCTATATTTGGCGCACCAACCCTTAAAGACCTCGTTATGAAACGACTCGGTTTATTGTTTGTCCTGCTGCAGTGCTGCATCGGTAAAGCGCAATCGCCATGGCCGTCTGAAAACTGGAACGCCGCAACAAACCTGACAGCGATCATGAATGCCGACGGCCTGACCGAACTCAGCGGACTGCATTGGAATCCGGTCACCAACAGGCTTTATATTGTTCATGGCGACGGCAGGCTCCGGGTTTTACAGCTCAATACGACGACAAATGTGTTTACACAAATCGCAAACAAGACGATTTCGGGCGGACCGGAAGGCATCACACAGGCCAATTATTCCGACAATATTTTCTATACGATCGACGAGAACAATTACGAGATCAAAAAGTATACGCACACGGCGAATTTCTCTTCGGTGACAGAATCGAGGCATTGGGATTTGCTTTCGGCCAATTCGCCCATGCCCGATACCGGAAATACCGGCCCGGAAGGGATTGTCTTTGTGCCCGATGCCGCGTTGGCTGCAGTCGGATTTGTCAATCAGGCCGACGGCTTGCCTTATACGTCGACTAAAGGCGCGGGCGGATTGTTTTTCATAGCAAGCCAGGATGGCGGTTACATCTGGGTTTATGATCTCAACCCGAATGCAAGCGATGATTTTGCCTATATCGGGAAATACGGGACGAACCGTTCGGAAAGTTGCGATCTCGCTTTCGACCGTACAACCAATTTACTTTATATTTTGCACAACGTCGGCAGCAATTATCTCGAAGTGACCGATATGTCGATTCCGTTTACGGCAGAAGACCAACCTTATTTTCCGACGGTGGCCGAATATTTTATCCCAAACCCTTCCGACGGCAATATCAATATCGAAGGATTTGCGCTGACGCCGAAATGCCCCGAATCGGGAACGGCAAGTGCCTGGCTTTGTCGCGATGTGGAAAGTGGCGAAGACGATGCGATCAAGCAAAATGCCCTGAAGTGGTTCAGCCCGTTTACTGCTGCGGGAACTTGTGCGCCGTTGTCTGTTAGGACGGCGGTTGAAAATACAGTTGCGTTATACCCAAATCCTGGAAATAATCGCATTACAATTTCAATTTCTGAAAATGATGATTTCATGATAAGCTGGACCAATGTTTTGGGGCAAACCGTTCTCAGGATGAAAAATAACAATGGAAATACGTTTGATGTTTCCGGGTTGCAAAACGGCGTTTATTTTGTCGAAGTGACCACAGAAGATAGCAGTACAATTATAAAATGGATTAAAAATTAAAGGCCAGGATTTGTAATAAAAAAGCACGATGGGAGTCGTGCTTTTTTTTATATTTCGATCATGATCTGGTTCTTTAGCAAATCCTCGAAGGTTTCGCGTTCGCGGATCAGGATTCCTTCGCCGTTGCGCCAGAGTACTTCTGCGGGTTTGTAACGCGAGTTGTAATTCGATGCCATCGAAAAGCAATACGCTCCCGCATTGCGGAAACACAACAAATCACCTTCCTTGATTTCGGCAATCCTGCGGTTGTTGGCAAAAGTATCCGTTTCGCAGATATAGCCGACGACCGAGTAGAAGCGTTCCTTTCCCTTCGGGTTGGAAATATTCTCGATATGGTGCTGCGAACCGTATAGCATCGGGCGGATCAGGTGGTTGAAACCGCTGTCGATTCCGGCGAAGACCGTCGAGGTCGTTTGTTTGACAACGTTCACTTTGGCGATGAAGAAACCGGCTTCGCTGACGAGAAATTTCCCCGGTTCGAATGCCAATGTCAAATCGCGCCCGTATTCTTTTTCGAACGCATTGAACCTTTTGGTGAGTTTTTTTCCAAGTTCCTCTATATCGGTTTCGATATCGTCTTTTTTGTACGGCACTTTGAAACCGCTTCCGAAATCCAGAAAATCCAATTCCCTGAAATGTTTTGCGGTGTCGAAAAGGATTTCAGCCGCATATAAAAATACTTCGATGTCGAGGATGTCCGAACCCGTATGCATATGGATGCCATTGATGTGCATTCCGGTATTTTCAACAATGCGCAAAATATGCGGCAATTGGTGGATGGAGATCCCGAATTTGCTGTCGATATGGCCAACAGAGATATTCGTATTCCCGCCCGCCATAACATGCGGATTGATGCGGATGCAAACCGGAGTCCTCGGATGCTTACTGCCAAAATGTTCCAACACGGAAAGATTATCGATATTGATCTGGACACCCAAGGTCGCTGCTTCCTCGAGTTCTTCGAAAGAAACGCCGTTTGGCGTATAGATGATTTTTTCTGCCGGAAAACCCGCGTGCAATCCCAATTTCACTTCCTGTATGGAAACCGTATCCAATCCCGAACCCATTTGTTTCAGCAATTGCAAAACCGCGACATTCGACAGCGCCTTGACCGCATAATTGATCCGGAGGTTTCTCACCTTCGAGAAAGCGCCTGTTAATCTTTCATACTGCGATTGGATTTTGTCTGCGTCATAGACGTAGAGCGGGCTGCCGAATTGTTCAGCCAGACGGACGAGTGTTGTGGGTTGCATTTGTTATACTTTTCCACAAAACTATTACTCGAAAGGCGCAATTCCAAATGGATTGGTAATATTTTATACTATATCGATTTAGTGCTTTCTATAAAAGGAACGGGAATGTTTTTACAAAATGCAGTTCATAGCCGTCGTTTTCAACCTGGCTCAGCGTCAGATTATCCTGATCAAAGGTAAAACAGCCCAATCCGGTGTTATCAACGAAAATGCTTTCGGAGCAGATTTCGGGCGTAACGGTGTTTGCTTGTATCGAATAATTGTAAGTCCCCGAATCGAACATATCCACAGCGTCGGGATCTGTATTGTTGTTTGTGATGGTTACGGTATGGTTTGCAGTATTGAAGTTCCATATGATCTCGCCCTGAGGGAATGAGTCCTGTGTTCCGGCGATGCTGCCGTTGACCTGGACGAGAAACCATTCGCCTTCAAAATCATTGTTTGTTGTTGGAACCGGGTAAACCGGATCGTCGTCGTGGTGACAGGCAGAAAGGGTGGCGATGCAAAAGAGGACTGAAAGTAATTGTAGCGTTTTCATAGTGTTTTGATGTTGGTTATAACCTTGAGATGCCAATCTTTTGAAAAGGTTGCTTTTGGATAGCAGTTCGCTAGCCCTGATGGAAGCGGCATCCTTTTTAAAACGCTTGATAAAACCTCCTTTAACCCGTATTATGACTGCGTTTTTAAAAGATATAGCGCACAGCAGGAAATAGCTCCTAAAAAAAATCATCGATAAAGTGCATAAAACACCGTTTAAATGAATTTTTTTAGTATGTTTGCCACAGTAAAAACACAAGTCCCTAGTTTTCAGGATATGAGAAATGCCTTTTTTTTGTTTTTCTTATTTATATGCAGTGCGCACGCACAGCGGACGTTGCCTTCTGACGTAAGTGCAAACAGCGGCGACATTGCCGATATTTCTGAGGAAAAAG
>DATHGE010000145.1:0-2434 GCA_035317805.1 Flavobacterium sp.
AACCGAATTCAGCGGTTATGGTGATGGTGTTTACACCAGTGACAATCCGCTCGGGCCGTTCGAATACCAGTCTTTCAATCCGTTCTCCTACAAGCCGGGTGGTTTTGCACGCGGGGCAGGGCATGGGGCGACTTATGACGATGCCAATGGTGCGTATTGGCATGTTTCGACTATTTCCATCTGCACCAAGAATAATTTCGAAAGAAGATTGGGCATTTGGCCGGCCGGGTTCGACAAGGACGGAATATTGTATTCCAATACGGCCTATGGCGATTACCCGACGTTTTTGCCTTCCGAAAAGAAAGACCATCTTGGCGCAAGCTTTTCGGGCTGGATGCTGCTCAATTACAACAAACCGGTCCAGGTTTCGTCGACACTTGGCGGATTCCAACCGAATTACGCGGTGAATGAGGATATTAAAACCTATTGGTCGGCGAAATCGGCCAACAAAGGCGAGTACCTGATTTCTGATCTGGGCGAAAAAAGTACGATTAATGCGATCCAGGTCAATTATGCCGACCAGGACGTTGAGCTGATGGGCAAACCGGCAGCGACCACCGGACACAAATACATCATTTACAGTTCGGACGATAATAAAAACTGGAAAATCCTCGTCGATAAATCCAAAAATGTAAAGGATGTTCCGCACGATTATGTCGAATTGGAGAAACCGGCTTCGGCACGTTATCTGAAGATCGAGAACATCGCAATGCCGACAGGCAAATTTGCATTGTGCGGATTCAGGGTTTTCGGGAAAGGATCGGGAGCAAAACCGGCTGCGGTTCAGAATTTCGTTCCGTTGCGTTCCGAGAAGAAGAAAAAAGGCGAACGTCGCAATGTTTGGTTCAAATGGCAGCAGGAATCTTCGGCCGATGGTTATGTGATTTACTTTGGGAAGTCGCCCGACAAGCTGTACGGATCGGTTATGGTATATGGGAAAAATGAATACTACCTCAATGCGCTCGATCAGTCGGATACGTATTATTTCCAAATAGAAGCATTCAATAATAATGGGATCGGCCCGAAATCTGAAATTAAAAAATGTGAGTAATGCATTTTCCGCAAACGTTGTAATTCAGGAAAAAAATAGCCAAAGAAATCGATTTCGTTAATAAGTTAATCTGCTTTTGATGCACCTTAAATCTTTATAAATGTATATTTATCAAAAAAAGTGAGTCTTTTTTCGGATAAAACAATTTTAATAACCAAAAACCTTTAACCAACCAATTATGAGTTCACCAAACGTTCAAACCAAATGGGGACAATTTATCCCTTTAGTCACCGTCTTCTTCTTTTGGGGATTCGTTGCCGCCAGTAATGACATCCTGATTCCGGTTTTCAAAAAAGCATTCGATCTTTCCCAAGGGCAAAGCCAGCTGGTTTCTGTCGCATTTTATGTAGCTTATACCGTAGGTTCTATACTTTATATGATCATTTCGCATCTCACAAAAGGCGACATCATCAACAGGATTGGGTATAAAAACAGCCTGGCCCTTGGTTTGTCAATATCGGCGGTGGGAACTTTATTGTTTTATCCGGCTGCGAATAGTGGTTCTTTTCCATTGATGCTTTCCGGATTGTTTATCGTGGGACTCGGTTTTTCACTGCAACAGACGGTCGCCAACCCATTAGCGATTGCCTTAGGGCCGATTGCTACGGGCTCGCAGCGATTGATCACCGCGGGCGGAATCAACAATTTAGGAACGACGATCGGACCGCTGATTGTGAGCTTTGCCATTTTCGGATCGGCATCTTCAGACAATACGACGGCGAGCATCGAAAGCGTGAAAATTCCATATCTGATTTTAGGTGTGGCCTTTTTGGCTGTGGCCTTATTGCTCAAAATGTCCTCACTTCCTGACAGGGTCGTCAGTGACGATATTGTTGTTGAGGATATTACCGCGAAAACAAAATCGGCATTGCATTACCCGCAACTGGTTATGGGAATGATTGCGATTTTTGTTTATGTTGGCGTTGAAGTTTCCACGGCAAGTAACTTTCCGGCATACCTGGAGAAAAACCTTGGGTTCCTTACTAAAGATGTGGCGCCTTATATTTCGCTCTACTGGGCGAGTTTGATGATAGGGCGTTGGACCGGGGCTGTCGGTGCTTTCACCGATAATTTAAAAACACAGATGGTTTTGAGGTTCATCCTGCCGTATGCCGCTTTTGCGATTTTCCTTGGCGTGAATGCCTTCATGGGACATGACCTCGCACCTTTCTATGTTTACGCTTTCCTTATCCTTATCCTGATCGCTGCTGATATCGTAAGCAAAGGCAATCCGGCCAGGATGCTGTTGCTGTTCTCTGCTTTAGGGATTGTGGCGCTGATTATCGGCATGGCCACACAAGGTAAAGTGAGCGTCTATGCGTTTACCAGCGTTGGATTGTTCTGCAGTACGCTTTGGCCGTGTATTTTCACATTGGCGATCAG
>DATHGE010000146.1:0-8979 GCA_035317805.1 Flavobacterium sp.
CTGCTGAATGCGGGAATTTCAGTCGTTGAAGCCGATTTTATTGCCATTCAGGACAAAGCATTTGCCTTGTCAAATATTCAGGACAACCTGATTTTTACGAGTAGAAACGCGGTCAAAGCGGTCAGCAACCATTCCGGAGTGCAGGACATCAGACGCAAACCGTGCTTCGGAGTTGGAGAAAAGACTGCCGCACTACTCGATGAGAACGGATTTACGGTTTTAGAATCTGCTGACAGCGCAAGCCAATTGGCCGCTGTGATTGTGTCGCAATATCCGTCCGAAAGCTTTACGTTTTTTAGCGGAAACCAACGCCTCGACGAATTGCCGTCACAGTTAAAAAAAGCGCAAATGGCATTCAACGAAATTGAAGTTTACGACACGATTTTAACGCCAAAAGCAATCAGTACAAACGTTGACGGCATTTTATTTTTCAGTCCGTCGGCCATAGAAAGTTATCTTTCGGAAAATAAAATCACAAATGAAACCTGCTTCTGCATCGGGAAAACCACCGCAAAGGCATTGGAAAATAGTACACAAAATATCATAATTGCGAATCAGCCATCAATTGAAAACACAATTATTCAAACGATTAACCATTTTAAAAAATAGCCTTCGAACTAACGATTCATAAAAATTCGTAAAATTCGTGGCCACAAAAAACATGATAAAAAACGACCTGTTTCTAAAAGCACTAAGAGGAGAAACCGTAGAACGCCCACCAGTCTGGATGATGCGCCAGGCGGGAAGATATTTACCCGAATTCATTGCCCTGCGCGACAAATATGATTTTTTTACGCGTTGCCAGACACCCGAATTGGCCGCCGAAATTACGGTCCAGCCGATCAGAAGAATCGCCCCCGATGCCGCAATCTTATTCTCGGACATTCTCGTCGTGCCGCAAGCCATGGGAATCGAAGTGCTCATGAAAGAAAACATCGGGCCGTTTTTGCCCAATCCGATCCGAACGCCTTCAGCCGTCGAAAAAGTCATTGTCCCAGATATTGACGAGACTTTGGGTTACGTCATGGACGCGATCAAACTGACCAAACAAATGCTTAACGACGACGTGCCGCTGATTGGTTTTGCCGGTTCGCCATGGACGATTTTTTGCTACGCCGTTGAAGGCAAAGGCTCCAAAAGTTTTGATACCGCAAAAGGTTTCTGTTTTACGCATCCTGAAGCGGCGCATGTACTTTTACAGAAAATCACCGATACGACGATTGCTTATCTGAAGAAAAAAGTCGAAGCCGGAGTCAACGCGGTCCAGATTTTCGACAGCTGGGGCGGCATGTTGTCACCGGTCGATTATCAGGAATTCTCATGGAAATACATCAACCAGATTGTTGAGGCATTGGCACCTTTGACGCATGTCATCGTTTTTGGAAAAGGCTGCTGGTTCGCGCTCAATGAAATGGGAAAAAGCAAAGCGTCTGCATTGGGCGTGGATTGGACCTGTTCGCCACGAAATGCGAGATATTTGTCTGGCGGAAATATTACCCTGCAGGGGAATTTTGATCCATCAAGATTGTTATCGCCGATTCCGACCATCAAAAAAATGGTGCACCAGATGATCGACGAATTCGGAAAAGACAAATATATCGTGAACCTCGGCCACGG
Source organism: Flavobacterium sp. (assembly GCA_035317805.1). GTDB lineage: Bacteria > Bacteroidota > Bacteroidia > Flavobacteriales > Flavobacteriaceae > Flavobacterium. The sequence goes on from DATHGE010000146.1 coordinate 1,618, forward strand.
AATTCTGCCAAATATTCCGGTCGACCACGCCAAAGCATTTATTGACGCGGTTAAGGAATACGGCAACTAAACTATAAAAAATGCCATTAGCATTAAAACTTCGCGACGAAGACAACGAACGAATCAACAACGTCCTCAAAAGACTGATCGGGATGGATTATGTCCCGGGATTTGGCGATGAAGCGATCGACGGAATTTTAGCGGGAATTGATTTAAGCCTGCAAAAATTGCTGGAATTGAATCCAAACGATACAGTTTCATTTTTAAAGGCACGGAATTTCGATTGGGCGAATGCCGAACAGTTTGCCGATTTCCTGACAATACTTTCCGTAAAATTGCCGGAACAACAATTTGGACTCAGGGAAAAAGCGATCGCCGTTTACAGCTACATCCAAACCGAAAGCAAAACGTTTTCATTCGATATTTTCAACAAAATCGCTTCGGCAAAAAAATAACAATATGGCATTCGAAAACTGGAAAACCGAAACCCTTGACGCCATCTTTCCCGAAGAATTCTTCCGGCTGATCGACAGCAACAAAGCCCATATCGGGAAAACTTTTCCGGTAACCGTTGCCGCCTGCGAAACGTTGGAAAAGACCTATGGTTTCTTAGTGGAAGCGGTGGATCGGCAAGAGAAAAAGGACGGTTATTATTTTTACATCCGGAATGTCGAGACGCAAAAACTGATCGGATACGTTTGTATCAAAAACATCAACAAGAACATCAATAAGTGCGAACTCGCGTATTTTATCGATAAGGATTTTGAAGGGAAAGGCATTATCTCCAAAGCCGTTTCGCAAACCATCGATTTCTGTTTTGACGAATTGCTGATGAACAAGGTTTTCATCTGCACGTCGAAAATCAATTTTGCAAGCCAGAAAATTGCGACCAAACACGGATTTCAGCACGAAGGGATTTTGCGCGAAGAATTCAAAAACAATGAAGGCATTCTCGAAGACATTATGTATTTCGGGTTGCTAAAATCGGAATGGCATGAAAGATAAATTCTACCAATACATTCAAAATCTCCAGGATACGATTGTCGCCGGACTCGAAAAAGCCGACAGTATCGGAAAATTCCGCGAAGATATCTGGGAACGTCCCGAAGGTGGCGGCGGACGAACGCGTGTGATTGAAAACGGAGCGGTTATCGAAAAAGGCGGCGTCAATATTTCAGCCGTACACGGAAAACTTCCGGAAGCGATGCAAAAAATGTTTAATTTAGGAGAAGCCGATTTCTTTGCGTGCGGATTAAGTTTAGTAATCCATCCGAAAAACCCGATGGTCCCGACCGTTCACGCGAATTGGCGTTATTTTGAAATGTACGACGAATCCGGAAATGTTATCCAACAATGGTTCGGTGGCGGACAGGATCTAACGCCGTATTATCTGTTTGCTGAAGACGCCAAACATTTTCACCAGACCTGCAAAAATTCCTGCGACAAGCATAATCCCGAGTTCTATCCGAAATACAAAAAACAATGCGACCAGTATTTCTGGAACGCGCATCGCAATGAAGCGCGCGGCATTGGAGGTTTATTTTTTGATTATTGCAAAGCGGACGAGAAGATGTCGATGGAAGACTGGTTTGACTTTGTAACGGAAGTGGGAAACAGTTTCCTTGAAGCATATATCCCGATTGTCGAAAGAAGAAAAAATTTGCCGTATTCGGAAGCAAAAAAAACATGGCAGGAAATCCGCCGCGGACGCTATGTCGAGTTCAATCTCGTTCATGATAAAGGGACGCTGTTCGGACTCAAAACCAACGGTCGCATCGAAAGCATCCTGATGAGTTTGCCGCCAAAAGTGCAATGGGTTTACGACCACCATCCCGAAAAAGGCAGTAAAGAGGAAAAATTATTGAAAATACTGGAAAATCCGATTGACTGGATTTAATTACCAATTATCAATTCATAACATATGTTCAACAGAAACAGAAGATTACGCACCAACGAATCGATCCGCAGCTTAGTGCGAGAAACCTCACTTAGCCCACAGGATTTCATGCTCCCGATGTTTGTCGCCGAAGGCAAAGATGTCAAAGTCGCCATTGCATCCATGCCCGGAATTTACCGCCATTCGCTCGACAACACCATCAAAGAAGTCAAGGAAGCCTGGGATCTTGGAATCAAAGCCGTCAACATCTATGTCAAGGTTTCCGAAAACCTCAAGGACAACGCCGGAAATGAAGCCTGGAACAAAAACGGACTCATGCAGCAAACCATCCGCGCGATTAAGGACGCCGTTCCCGAAATGATCGTCATGCCTGATGTGGCACTCGATCCGTACTCGATTTACGGTCACGACGGCATCATCGAAAACGGTTATGTTGTAAACGACGCGACGGTCGACGCGCTTACGCGAATGAGCCTCAGCCATGCCGAAGCCGGAGCCGATTTCGTCGCGCCTTCCGACATGATGGACGGCCGCGTGTACGCAATTAGGAAAGCTTTGGAGGAAAACGGGCACCACAACGTCGGGATCATGAGTTATTCGGCCAAATACGCGTCGGCATTTTACGGCCCGTTTCGCGATGCTTTGGATTCCGCGCCAGTCGATATGATGAACGTCCCGAAAGACAAAAAGACCTACCAGATGGATTACGCCAACCGCATCGAAGCGATCAAAGAGGCGCTCGACGATGTTGCCGAAGGTGCCGATATCGTCATGGTGAAACCGGGAATGGCCTACCTCGATATTGTGCGTGAAGTCAAAAATGCCGTAAATGTTCCCGTTGCCGTCTATCAGGTTTCAGGCGAATATGCAATGGTGAAAGCCGCTTCCGAAAGAGGCTGGCTCGACCACGACCGCATTATGATCGAGCAGTTGTATTGCATCAAACGCGCGGGCGCGAACATTATTTCAACGTATTTCGCCAAAGAAGCTGCGGCACTTTTGAACCGATAACATGAACCGATTATTTTTATTATTGACCGTTTTGCTTTTGGTATCCTGCAAAGAAGAAGCCCCAAAAGGGCCATTATATCCAAACGCTAAACCCGAAGCCCAAACACCCGATCAGCTCGGCAAGGAAATTTTCGAATCCAAAGGAAACTGCTTCGCGTGCCACAAACCCGACCAGAAAATCATCGGGCCAAGCCTGCAGGAAATCGCCAAAACCTACAAGGATAAAAAAGGCGACATCGTTTCGTTCCTCAAAGGCAATGAAGAACCGCTCGTAGATCCGGAGCAATTCCCGGTCATGAAAACCAATTTCGCCATCACCAAAAGCATGAGCGATGAAGAACTGAAAGCATTGGAAGCCTACATTTACAGTAATTTGAAATAGGAGCATTCTCCTGCTGTCCACTCTATCTTTTGCTTCTTAAAGAAAGAAGCAAAAGGATGCCGCTTCCATCAGGGCTAGGCATTCTGCAGTCAACAAAAATCTTTGCGCCTTTGCGTCTTTATGGCCGACATTTCTTATCTTTAAACCATGGAAACCGCCTACATCAAATCGCCGCTCGGCATCACCAAAATCTCCGGCGACGAGAACGGAATCTGCGTGATTTCTATACTTAGCGAAGAAACGGAAACGTCACCGGAAATCCCCAAAATCCTTCAGGAAGCCGTTTCCCAACTCAATGATTACTTCGACGGGAAGTGCAACGATTTTACCTTCAAACTCAATCCGGCAGGAACAGAATTCCAACAGAAAGTCTGGCAGGAACTCCTCAAAATCCCATTCGGCAAAACCATGTCCTATATGGATCTGTCCAAAAAACTCGGCGATGTCAAAGCCATCCGCGCTGTCGCATCGGCCAACGGAAAAAATCCGCTGTGGATTGTCGTTCCGTGCCACCGCGTCATCGGCACCGACGGTTCGCTTACGGGTTACGCCGGCGGCCTGTGGCGCAAGAAATGGCTTCTGGAACACGAGAACCCGCCAACACAGCAAAGTCTTTTTTAAGAAATTCATTTCGGATTTAAAATTTGCGTAAATTGCTTTGCCTGTTCGAAAAACAAACACATGAAAGCACTCGTCAAATTTCTACTTTGGTTTATTGTGGTCCTGACTTCAATTACCCTATTGCTCTATATCTTCAACTTCGATTATCTGATTACGGCTGTGCGCACCGTTTATTTCAATCGACACAAGACCGCATTCCTCGATGATTATAAGTATTTCGAGAACCGGCTAATTCCGAAAAGTACCACTCCGCAGCCTTGGAATATTGCCAAAGATTACAACAATATCAAACCCACGGCCGAACTCGAAAGATGGAACAAGGAAACGGAAAGTGTCGCCTTTCTGATCATCAAAAACGACAGTATTTTTAGCGAAAGTTATTACGATGATTACAACAAGGACTCCAAATCCAATTCGTTTTCGATGGCCAAAAGTGTGGTTTCGGCAGCGCTTGGCAAAGCGATTATGGAGGGAAAAATCAAAAGCCTCGACGAAAAAGTGTCCGATTTCTTTCCGCAATTCGGTAACGGAAAATCGGCCAATATGACCGTCGGCGATTTGTCCTCGATGGCTTCAGGATTGGATTGGGACGAATCGTATTACGATCCGTTTTCCGTCACCACAAGAGCCTATTTCGACGAAAATCTGACCAAAGTCATGCTCGGCATCAAAGGCATCGGCGAACCTGGGAAATCCTATAAATATTTGAGCGGCAATACGCAATTGCTCGCGATGTGCATCGAAAAGGCAACCGGTGAAAGCCTCGCCAATTATGTTTCCAAAAACTTCTGGCAGCCATTGGGCGCAGAAAACGATGCACTTTGGCAAACCGACCATAAAGACGGCATCGTAAAAGCCTACTGTTGCATCGCCAGCAACGCCAGGGATTTTGCGCGTTTCGGGAAATTGTACAAACAGCACGGAAAATGGAATGGGCAGCAACTTTTAGACAGCACGTTCATCGTCACTTCCACAAAACCGCGTTTCTCAGATTCGCCGCAGTACGGCTATGGCTGGTGGCTTTGTGATTACAAAGGCAAACAGATCTTTTACATGCGCGGCCATCTGGGACAATACGTGATCGTGATTCCGCAGGACGATTTGATTATCGTCAGGCTTGGAAATTTAACAATTCGGAGTACGACAGGAAGTCCGCACAGCGACGACTTTTTTGTCTGGATCGACCAAACTTATAAAATGTTAGCCCAAAGAAGATAATACCAGCCAAGTAACTTTAATACACGCCATATGATACACAAAATTAATTTGGAACACATCCTGTTCCTCGACATCGAAACCGTTCCGCTTGAGGAGAATTTTAATCTTCTCGATGCCGAGATGCAGCAGCTTTGGGAACAAAAAACCCAATACCAGCGCCGCGATGAATACACGGCCGAAGACTTTTACGACCGCGCCGGAATCTGGGCCGAATTTGGAAAAATCGTCTGCATTTCCGTAGGCTATTTCACTTTCAAGGGCGACATCAGGCATTTTCGGGTGACCTCTTTTTTTGGGGAAGAAAAACAACTTTTGAAAGATTTCAACAATTTACTCAGCAATCATTTCAATGGCCCGCAGCATTTGTTATGTGGGCATAACGCGAAGGAATTCGACATCCCGTTTATCGCAAGGAGAATGATCATCAACCAGATCCCGATTCCGGAAAAACTCAACCTGTTTGGCAAAAAGCCGTGGGAAATTCCGCATCTCGATACTTTGGAACTGTGGAAATTCGGCGATTACAAACATTTCACTTCGTTGAAACTGCTGACCAAAATTTTAGGGATCCCATCTTCCAAAGGCGACATCGACGGCAGTCAGGTCGGCCATGTTTTTCATGTGGAGAAAGACATCGACCGCATCGTAATCTATTGCGAAAAAGACACGATTGCCGTGGCACAAGTTTTCCTGAGGTTGCGGCGCGAGGAAATTTTAATCGACGATGAAATTATCCATATCTAAAGTAGTCAAAAGAGAAAAGTCGAAAGAAAAAAGCTTTGCTTCCTTACTTTCGACTTTTAACATTCGACAAAATTTATTTGCTCAACACGATTTTTTTGGTGGCTTTCTGGTTTCCGTTTTCAATGGAAAGGAGGTAAACACCGTTCTGCAGGTTGTCGATATTGAGCGTTTCTGAGTCTGAGGAAGCCTGTTTGGTCAGGATATTTCTGCCCTGGATATCGAATAAAGTCAGCGTGGTTTTTCCGTCAAGGTTGCCGTTCAGATGAATGTTGAGCAATCCTTTTGTCGGATTCGGGTAGACGCTGAAATTGGCCAATGCGTTTTCCTTGATTCCCAATGCGGGCTGCACGGTACAGAAATCGATCGCTGCAAAATTTACCATCCCGCCATCGCCAGGATAAGGGTCTTTCACATAAATCGTCCAGACGCCATTGGCATTGCGGTTGTTCAGCGAACTCAATGACTCATAAGGCAATACAAATCCGGTTATAGCGGGGCCATTGTTAGTGCAGGTTAGCGCTGTGCCCGAATCGTCAAGCGTACAATCGATATTCTGGAATTCGCCGCAAGGCTCGTTGAGTAAAGTCACTTTTGGAAAACCCAATGCGGCCGGACCCTCAAGGATCACGGTCAGATCGCCGATATAAGTGTGCGTGATATTCAAGCTCACATTAATGTCGCCGATGACGATGCCGCCATTCACGGAAAACTGCATAATAGCCTGCGCTGAACCGGTATCTGCAATCGCTGCATTTACATAATCATTCGCCTCGAAATGGTTGTCGCACACGAGTTGCCCGGTTTGGAAATTGAAAACTGCCGCCACATTGCCTTCGCCACAATTGTTAATCGGGAAAACCCTCCAATAGTAAAAAGTGCTTTCACTTAGTCCGGTAAGGTTGTAATCGGTATCGGTGGTGTTGCCTTCCGAAACGATATTTGTGAAATCGGCGTCGGTAGCAGCCTGAACATGGAACGAATCGGCATTCTCTATAGGATTCCACGTTAAATGCAGCGATGTAGAAACGCCGGTCTGCGCATTGGCAGGGGAATTCAGGGAAACGTTTCCAAAATCGGTGCTCGAAACTTTAAAGTTTACGATACGTGTTTCTGTTTCCGTCCCGTTGTTTCCAATAACCGAAACCGGATACACTCCCGGAACGGCATTCGTCAGATTCGAAATAGTCATCGTAAAAGGCCCTGAAGTGGTGCGGGTTGGCGGCGTAAATGTCGCAATGGCACCATTTGGCAATCCGGTTGCGGAGAAACTGGTTGGCGTTGCACCCGAATTCGTGAAGTTGAAATTATACGTCGCATTTCCGTCAAGGCAGGCCGTTTGGTCATCCGAAGTGGTAACCATGCTGAATGCTGAAGAAAGTCCGGTGACGATGAAAGCGAAATCCTGTGGTCCGTCCTGTAAAGTTCCTTTGTGGGTAACAGTTATGGTGTAGGTTCCTGCAGCCGGAGATACGTTAATCCGTTCTATATT
>DATHGE010000147.1:0-18587 GCA_035317805.1 Flavobacterium sp.
CCAAAAATGAAAAAATATCTATTTTTGATGCTTCTTATTTGCGGTTTGACTCATGCCCAAAATCAGATTGAGGACAATCCTCAGGAACTCCAGACCAAGATAAAAGAACTGGATGAAATCATAAAAACAGAACCAACCGCGGAAAATTTTTACTTCCGCGGTTTTTTCAAATATAAAATGGGCAATTTTCACGGAGCGCTTCCCGATTACGATATGGCAATTAAAATCAATCCGGAAGATTTCGACAGTTATTACAGCCGTGGCATGCTCAAAGACAAAATCAACGATTACAAAGGTGCAGTAGAAGATTATACCGTTTGTGTCCTTTTGGATCCGCATTCTGCCAAAGCGCTTTTCAACCGTGGCTTTTCAAAGTCAAAAATAAAAGATTTTCTGGGCGCTTCTGACGATTACTCCAAATGCATAGACGTCAATCCCGATCATTTTGCAGCCTATCTCAATCGCGGCATCATCAGGCAAAATCAGAAATCATACGCGGAAGCTATTAGTGATTTCGACAAAGCCGAAGAAATCAAACCCCGGTTTATCGATGCAATTCAGAATCGCGCAATTTGCAAAGCCATGTTAGGCCGCAAAGACGCAATCGATGATTTCAACAAAGCAGTGAGTTTGGATGGCCAAAATCCCGAAACTTATTATAACAGAGCGTTATACCTGATCAATTATAATATGAACGGAAACTATTGCAATGATTTAAAAATAGCGGAACGTCTGGGATTTGGTCGCGCCAAAAAATTGATTGCCGAAAAATGCAGGTAATCTAATTTTTGGGAATTATTTTTCCCTAATGTAAATATCAATCGGAACCCCTGAAAAATCCCAGTTCTCGCGAATCTTATTTTCGAGGAAACGCTTATAGGCTTCCTTGACATATTGTGGCATATTGGCAAAAAACACAAATTGCGGCGTCGGCGTCGGTAATTGCATGCAATATTTGATCTTTACATATTTCCCTTTCAAAGCCGGCGGCGGATAGCCTTCGATCACTTTAAGCATGTAATCGTTGAATTTGGAAGTCGGAATCCTTTGTTTCCTGCTTTCAAAAACCTGAACGGCCGCTTCAAGTGCCTTCAATAAACGTTGTTTCGTCAAGGCGGATACGAACAGAATCGGCACATCGGTAAACGGCATCAATTCCTCGCGGATTTTGGCTTCGTAATCGCGCGTCGACATTGTGTCTTTTTCCACCAAATCCCATTTGTTCACCAGAATCACAACACCTTTGCGGTTTTTCTCGGCCAGCCAGAAAATACTCTGGTCCTGCCCTTCAAACCCACGCGTCGCGTCGATGATCAATATACAGATGTCGGCATGTTCGATTGCGCGTACGGAACGCATTACTGAATAAAATTCGAGATCTTCCTTTACTTTCGCTTTACGGCGGATTCCCGCAGTATCAACCAGATTGAATTCAAAACCGAAACGGTCGAATTTCGTATCGATCGCGTCACGTGTCGTTCCCGCAATGTCGGTAACAATATATCTTTCCTTGCCTATTAAGGCATTTATGAAACTTGATTTTCCGGCATTCGGTCTTCCGACCACCGCAAATCTCGGCAATTCCACTTCGTCCTGAACCGGTTCCGGTTTTTCAGGGAAAGCCAGAATCAAGGCATCGAGCAGATCGCCCGTTCCGCTTCCGGAAATACTGGCGAACGTGTAATAATCGCCCAAACCTAAATTATAAAATTCGATGGCGTCTTTTTCACGCATCGCGTTGTCGACTTTATTCACCGCCAAAAGCACCGGTTTTGTTACCTTCCGCAGCAATTTCGCCACCGCGTCGTCCATCGGCGTAATGCCTTCCTCAACGTCCACGACGAAAATAATCACGTCGGCTTCGTCAATTGCCAATTCCACCTGCTTGCGGATCTCGCCTTCGAAAACGTCGTCGCTCCCGCGCACATAACCGCCGGTGTCAATCACAGAAAACTCTTTCCCGTTCCATTCGCTTTTGCCGTAATTACGGTCGCGGGTTACCCCAGAAACCGAATCCACAATCGCTTCCCTTCTCTGAATCAAACGGTTAAACAGCGTCGATTTCCCTACGTTTGGCCTTCCTACAATGGCAACAATGTTGTTCATAATGCTTTTTAAATATTTTGCAAAGGTAGTTTAAAGTTGTGGAGTTGCAAAGTAACTGAGTCGCTAAGTTTTCAGGAGCATGTTTGCTTCGCCAGTTCGCTTCGCTCGGGTCGGCTGTCCTGCTTTTAATTTCAAATGGGTTAACTTTCGGCTGGGCCTGAGAATTCCCTTTCCAAAACCACCAAAAGCACATTTGGCAAACTGTAACATTAGTTTAACCTTCTTTAACAAATAATCCGGGAACCGGTTTCGTTTATTACCCCAAAGAAACTACCCAATAACTATTGCTATGAAAACCCGTAAAAAATTCGACACGCATTTCGAGAAAGCCTCACCCAAATCAGCTGCCGAAATCAAGGCTTCGTGCAGCAAAATCCAGTCGGCTGCCCGAAAAGAATACGATATCCGCAGCAACGGAAACCACATCTGGGTGGAAATGGGAGAAAAGAAACAGCAATACTGGTCGCCGATGCTGCACCTGCGGCTCGAAAATTCGGACAATACAACCCGCATCAAGGGCGAGTTCGCCGAAAACCCTATACTCTGGATCGCTTTTTTAGCGACAAAAATCGCGAGCATCACTGTCTTTGTTATTGCAATCGTCGTGGCGTATTTCAAATACCGTTCGGGATGGAATTACAATCCGGAGCTGTTCATTATGTTCGGGATGGTTTCGGTCTGGTTTGCGATGTATCTGGTTTCGGAGCGCTACAAACGCAAAGGCGCGCGCCAGATTGAGGAACTTCATGATTTCGTGGATTATATCGCGACGGTTTAATGTTGTTCTGGAGCGCGTGAAGGATTGCAGCGGAAATCTTTTATTTGCCATAGCGCAGCGAAGGGAAATAAAAATTGAAGCGGAAAGCCTGACCCGCAGGGACACGCCAATAACAATTTAATAATCCGGAAGCAGATTACTTCGCTGCGCTCGCAATGACGCGGCAAGAATTACTAATTGTTGTAACCGAAACGCTTCAACTGGTTCGTGTTGCTGCGCCAGTTTTTGTTCACTTTTACATACAGTTCGATATGGATCTGCTTGCCGAAGAATTTTTCGAGATCGGCACGTGATTCGACGCCCACTTTCTTTAAAGCCGCGCCTTTGTGGCCGATGATGATACCTTTCTGCGTGTCGCGTTCGACCATAATTACGGAACGGATGCGGATGATATTGTCGTCTTCGAGGAATTCCTCGGTTTCGATTTCGACCGCGTATGGAATTTCCTTACTGTAATTCAACAGGATTTTTTCACGGATGGTTTCGTTTACGAAGAACCTTTCGGGTTTGTCGGTCAGTTGGTCTTTTGGGTAAAAGGCCGGTGAAACCGGAAGCAGGCTGATGATCCGTGCGAAAACTTCGGGAACATTAAAGTTTTTGAGCGCGGAGATTGGGAAGATTTCGGCATTCGGGACTTGCTGTGTCCAAAACGCGACTTGTTCCTCGAGTTGCACCTGGTTGGAATTATCGATTTTATTCAGTAACAGTAAAACCGGAATTTTAGCGTGGATAATTTTGTTGAAGAACGCTTCGTCCTTTAAAGCCTGTTCGCCTATTTCGACCATGTAGATCAAAATGTCCGCATCTTCAAAAGCCGATTTTACGAAATTCATCATCGATTCCTGCATCTCATAAGCGGGCTTGATGATTCCCGGCGTGTCGGATAAGATCATCTGGAAGTCGTCGCCGTTGACAATTCCAAGGATTCGGTGCCGCGTGGTTTGTGCCTTCGAGGTGATGATTGACAGACGCTCGCCTACGAACGCGTTCATGAGTGTTGATTTCCCTACGTTTGGGTTTCCGATGATATTGACGAATCCTGCTTTGTGTTCCATTTTGCAAAATTAGGACATTTAGGCGGATTTTCGTTTTAGCGCGGTGGTTTTTTGCTAACTTCGTTCCGCTTCAAAAATGAAAAAGGCAAACCGGATGAAAAAAGTACTTTATGAATTGGGATTGATTTTCTTGCTGTTGGCGATTTGCTGTTTTGTTGGTTTCGGACTGGCGCGGATTTTTTCGGAGAAACCAGCGTTTGCGATTCCGGTTGGCATTGCGGTTGGTTATGTTTCGTCCATTTCCCTGTTTTATTATTTCACACCGCATTTTGGGATTTTCAGGACGATTTTATTGATTGTGATTAATTCGGTATTTTCTGCAGCGGAATTTTATGAGGTTTACAGTACGTTCCAAATGCATTTTCAGAAATTGTCGGCCAACTACCTGTTTCTGGCTTTAGTTCTTCCGATCCTGATTATAATCAACAAGTATTTTTTCGATTCTTTAATGCTGAAATTAAATCCCAGGGCAAATTGAAGCGACAGGACTGAAACTTTAACAAAGTTTGCGGTTTTTCCACCCCAAAAATTTATTGAAAACCTTAATTTTATAGGATGTTGCGTTTAAAATATGCCAATGCCTTCTAAATTATTACCCGCGGCCGATATGCTTACGATGAAAAGACTCAAGCCTTTTTTATTATCACTCCTTCTTATTGGGGCGCTGTACTTTTTGTATACACAAATCGTGGTGATGGTGCTGCCTTTGGTGGCGAATTAAAAGTACTACAGATTTGATGATGACCACACATTTCAAAAAACCACAAAAATAAAAGCACAAAAAAAAACGGACTGTAAATTTACAATCCGTTTGATTTAGTAGCGGGAACAGGACTCGAACCTGTGACCTTCGGGTTATGAGCCCGACGAGCTGCCTACTGCTCTATCCCGCGATCTTCGGGTGCAAATATACGACAGAAATTCGTAAATACAAGGGTTTTATTCAAAAAAGTTTCATAAATAGCTATTGTCCTGTGTGCTCGTATATTGGACACCGGTATTTTTAATATGTGAATCGTGCATGTTTGATTTGGATTGGAATAACACTTTGCTGAAACAATTGGATTAATTTTATCCGATAAAACATTCGCGATGAATTACATCCAGATTCTGGGATTGTCGGCGGCTTTGTTCACGACAGTTTCCAATATTCCACAGGCCTTAAAGATCATCAAAACGAAAGAGACCAAAAGTGTTTCCACTTCGAGTTATGTCGCCTTACTTTTTGGATTGGTCCTTTGGGTCGTTTATGGATTTATGCGCGATGATTTGCCTATTATTATTTCGAATATAATTTCAGCTGTGATTACAGCCGTTGTATTGTTTCTGAACCTGACTTCCAAAGAAATCCTCGAAAATATCCATGATAAAGTTCATAACGATGGTGAAGCGACCTCAGGCGAATAATCAGAAATGAATCGCACCTTATTTCGCAATAGAAACCCAGCGCGGCGGCACAACTCCGCCCTGCCGCAGCATGAGGTTCAACTGTCCCGCGCCATGTTGTATGTGGCGCATATTATACAGTATGATTTCCGGAATGCTGTAATCGCGGTATTCATTCACAAAACGGTTGTTGGCATTTTCTGTATTGAACCCGTTGATCAGCCTGCGTGCCTTTTCCCTGCCGTAATTGAGATAATCGAGTAGTTCCCGTTTGGAATAAGTGCGATCCGGCATAATCCCTGCAGGATCAAATTCCGACAAGGTAAAAGGAGCGGGCGGTACAAAATTCTGTGGATCGGAAACGTAATAATCGAGGTAAAAAATCGTGTGGTATCCGAGATACCAAAATTCGGTTTCGGTATCCCACAATTCATCGGGGCAGGCGGCCAAGGCGTTTTCAAGCATGTCTACGGCAGCGCCAAACTGGTTCCAAAGTGCCTTCTTCAATTCATTATCCATACTGACTTTTTTCATTATTCGATGACACTTTCAAATGTCGACGCCGGTAAATTGGCATTATTAAACAAATCCGCTTCAGCATCGTTCACCCAAAGATAACGGACTTTCTTCGGGTTTTTTACTTTTCCGGAACTTAGGAATATGACGTTGTTTTGGATCAACGCCCGTGCCGGATAAAACTGCCCGTCGGCTCCGGCAATTTCAAACTGCTTGCTTTTTTTGTGTTTGAAATGAAGCCCATCGCCATAATCAAAATAAACCGCCACAATATGTCCATGGATTATTGTCTTTTTGAAAAGCGGACCATTCACAATACCGATATCTTTCTTATAAATGTTAGACAGGACAAGATTCGCCAGCCTTACGCCAACCGATTTCTTATCTTTCGGATGGATATCTTCGGAACCGATATCGCCGGTAAGCGCCATAGCCGTATTCGGGACAAGCTGCAGCGTTTTGCGTTGTGCATTGCGGATAACGGCACCCACATTATCCTGATCGTATTGATAAGGCGCGATCTGCAGGTAGTAAAACGGGAAATCCGTTTCCCAGTATTTCCTCCAGCTGGTGATGAGTGCGGCAAAAGTCTGGTCGTAAACATCCGAACCGACATTGGCTTCGCCCTGGTACCAAATCACTCCGGCGATTGTGAGTTTTTTGAGCGGCGCAATCATCGCATTAAAAGCTTTTCCTGAATTGTCTGACCAATATCCCGGCGGGTTCAGATTTCGGGCTGCTTCCAGAACAGCGGGATTATCTGCAAAGGCTTCGGCCGGAATCCAGAATTCCGCAGGCGTCCCGCCCCAACTCGAATTGATTAACCCGATCGGGATATGGAGTTGATTCTGCAACTGCTGCGCAAAGAAATAAGCGGTCGCGCTAAAGGATTTCATGGTTTCGGGCGTACACGAAACCCAATTTCCGGGTACATTCACCTGCGGCGTTTCGGCGGTCATTTTATTGACGGTAAACAGCCGAATGTCGGGATAATTGGCATTCCTGATTTCTTCTTCCTCTTTTAAGATTCCCCAAACCGGCGGCATTTCCATATTTGATTGGCCAGAGCAAAGCCAAACTTCGCCAATCAGGATGTTCTGCAGCAGGATTGTATTTTCGCCTTTGATTAATATCGTATAAGGTCCGCCTGCCTGTGGCGTTTTGACCCTTATTTCCCACATGGCCATGCCGTTGCCCGTGACTTTGTATTCGTGGTTGTCCCATTCGGTCCTGACCGTAATCACCTCATCGGGATTGCACCAGCCCCAAATCCTGGCGTCTGCGTTGCGCTGCAAAACCATCCCGTCGGAAATCACAGAAGGAAGCAGCACTTTTGCAGTGATTGCTTGTGAAAACAGGAAGCAGCAAAGCACAGCGAAAAGGTTTTTCATCTTTATTTTTTTTCTAAAGTTAAATCTTTTGGCCTTAAAAACAAATCGCTTTTTCGGCGGCAAAATGCTATTGATGTGAATAATATAATTTTTATTAAATATCGTATAAGGCAAAAACGGCGCGGAATTTCAACATTTGTAAGACAATATCAAGCGCTATGAAAACACTAATTACTTCCGAAAAAGCAATCGTTAAATCTTCGCGAATTAGCACTGCAAAAACAAAATCGCCTGAAGACATCCGATCGGTATTTGAAGAGCAATTGCGTCAGATCTACTGGTGCGAAAAAGAATTGGCCGAATTGCTGCCATCGATGGCAAAACTCGCGACATCATACGAACTCACCACTGCCATCCTTGCGCATCTGGCCGTAACCGAAAACCAGATTATCCGCCTCATCCACGTTTTTGATGTTGTTGGCGAAAGGGTTGTGGGAAAAAAATGCGTGGCGATTGAGAATATCATTTCCGCCAACGAGGATATTCAATTGGTTGAATCCGGTTATTTTCGCGACAGTGAAATTATCACGATTTCGCAAAAAATCATGCACTATGAGATTGCGGCCTACGGGCTTTTGCATGAGCTTGCCGTTAAACTCGGCGAAGACCTTGCTGCAGAATTCTTAGGAACCGCGATTAAAGAAGAAAGGAATGCGCATGCCCGGCTGACCGAAATCAGGTTGTCATCTATATATTTTGACGCTGCGAGCTAGCTAACAATTTACTTTATCTTGAACTTAAAGTAATTAAAAAAGCCGTCCCAAATTCATTCGGGACGGCTTTTTATTTTTGTGATTTTTCTATATTTCATCGGTTGTATTTGTGTCGACGTCATCATCTGAAGAAATCGATTGCGATTGGTCTTCATCCAAATCGATGTTATCTTTCAGGATATAATCGTCCTGGCTGAAAGCATCGGCATTACGGCTGTTGACTCCGCCCTGATGAAATTTCCCGGAATCTTCTTCATTCGAGGTTTCGAAGTTATCGGAATTACTTTCGGGATGGCCGGCATTGGTGTAACTCACGCCAGGCTGCTCTAATGCGAGGTATTTGTCCTCAGAAGTATATTTCGTGTCATCGGCATAACCCTGGCTATCGCGGTTTACGGCATCTTCGCCATGATCTTTTGCTTTTTGATCGTCGGTATTGTTTTTTTGATTTTCCATAATTCAGAATACTATTAAATTGTCGATTTTGTTGTCCAGCAGTAACCGTCGATTGGTGACCAACAGATTCTGCAGGTATTGTTTTTGTTGCAGCCTGATTTCGTTGTAATCAATTCCGGCCAGCAATTGAGAGAGGTTTTCTAAGGTGCGTTTCTGTTTGCGCAGCGATTTTCGTATCATTTTTTTCATAGCCCTATAACTTAAGTTGAACCAATTAATTTACGCCGATAAATCGAAAATCGGGTTACAGAATTTTTGGCATTCATTATAGGATTACAGCGAATTAAACGTGTATGTTTCCTTCAATTCCGCCACCGGTTCTGATTCCGGTTGCGGCAGCAAATGCAATTTTGAGCAATGAAACAACTTTGCCGTCCTTGGTATCCCAATAATAGGCATCTTCGGTTTGCACTTTGATTACCGTTACCTCAGGATCTTTTTTCCCTTCTTCAAACCAGGCTTCGGCAATTGGCGTCCAGATTTCTTCAATTTTCGACTGGTCCCTGAAAACCGTCGCCGTACCATAAACCGACAGGAAATGGTTGTCCGAAGTTTTTGAAAAGAACAGCTGCACGCGGTTGTCATGCTTGATTTCAAAATTTTTATTGCTGCTTCTCGAGCTTAAGAACCATAAATTTCCGTGGTCATCCACTTCACGCAATCCCATCGGGCGGGTTGTAATCGGCAATTTCGTCAATTCCGTACAGAAAAGACAAACGCCGATATCTTCTGCAAGTTCCTTTAATTTTGCAACCGCTTTTTCGTTGGAAAGGTTTTTTAAATCTGACATAATATTTAGTTTTAGAGGTTTGTTAATTTGTTTTTTTCAGAAGTCCAGTCGATGGCCTGCAGTAATAATTATGAGTTTCAAGTTCGTGTTTTCTCAAATTTACGATTGAAAAACCTGGCGTTATGTTAGGGAACTGCCAATTCTATGTGAAAAATAAGCGGGTAGTTTTAAGACTTGTTCAATCTTGTTTATATTTATATTTGAATCTCAATAAAAAGATATGCTCAAGATCAACAACCTCTTATTGGCTTTCACCCTTGTCGCCTGCAGCCAGCACGAAATCCTGAAAAAGACCTTTTCGTTCCCAAAACAACTCAAGGAGCTTTCGGGCATTGAGGTCACCAGCAAGTCCAAACTGATCTGGACACTGATGGACAGCGGCAACCAGCCCGAAATTTATGCGATAGACGCCAACGGAAACCTGGTACAGACCGTCGTAATTGCCAATGTAAAGAATAACGATTGGGAAGACATGACTTCAGACGATGCGGGAAATATCTACATTGGCGATTTCGGCAACAATCACAATACGAGGAAAGATTTGAGCATCTATAAGATCGATGCTGCGCAGTTAAAAAACAAAAACGCATCCGTTTCGCAAACCGTCCATTTTTACTTACCTGAACAAAAGGATTTTCCGCCAAAGAAATCAGAGATGATTTTCGATATTGAATCGTTCTTTATATCCGGCAATAACTTTTACCTGTTTACCAAAAACAGAAGTACCAAATCCAGTGGCGAAACCACGCTTTATGAAGTCCCGAACCAGGCCGGAAACCACGCGGCAAAATTAATCGGAAAATTCAAGACCTGCGACGGGTTCAACCATTGCGCCATTACGAGTGCAGATATCAGTCCGGATGGAAAAAAAGTGGCGCTGCTCAGTTCCTCTTATGTATGGCTTTTCACCGGCTTCAAAGGCAATAATTTCTTTTCGGGAAAATCACAGCAGATCGACCTCGAGAATTTCTCCCAGAAAGAAGGCCTGTGCTTTTCGGGCAACAACAAACTGCTGATTTGCGATGAAAGGAAAAAGAAAAACGGCGGGAATCTCTACGAGCTCGATTTATCGCAATTAGAAGCCAAACCCTAATCCGGCTGAGATCCTTCCGCCATCGGTGGAATAAAAATAGGAGACTTTGGCCGTTAGCAGATTGACACCGTTGAGCCACATGCCGCCGCCAACCGACTGGTGCCATTTGTCCGATAAATCATTTTTGATCCATACGCGGCCGTAATCAAATCCTCCGAAAATCCCGTAACTCAACGGCGCAAAGCCATTCTGGAGCTTGCCCAGATTCCAACGGATATCGGTGCTTTGGTAAAATGTATGCTTGCCCGAGAATCTCTGGTTGCGGAAACCCCTGAGATCCAAATCGCCGCCGACGGTCGGCGCCTGATAAAATTCGAATTTATCGTCAAATAATGCTTTCCCTTTGAGTAACGTAGCCAAAACTATTTTCCCGTCGGAAGACAAACGGTAATTGAAACCAAGCGAACTTTCCGCATAGGGAAACCTCCTGTCGGTATCTTCTACATTCATCTTGAAGCCGCCCAAAAGCGAGAATGAGATCCCGAGCGTCGGGTTCGAGACGTTGTCGTAATTCTCAAAACTGTATTCTGCATTGACATCGGCAAAATTCATATACTCGAAAACATCCGGATTTACGATGCCCGGGAACGTAATGAAACGATTCGGCGTATTGTCGATCTGCAATCTTTCAAAGGAAGGCTTTATGGCAAATGTCGATCCTTTCTGGCTGACCCATTGAAAAGCCGGCGTCACTTTTATCGTCCTGATCTTTACGCGGTTAAAATCCTTGTCGTCCAGATCCTTGTCGTAATTTTTGGTGTCGTTTCCATAACCGAAATAATTAATGCTGAAATTCGGGCTGGTGTAAAGCGCATCCAGAACAAAGTTCCATTTCCCAATCGCATGCGGAAAAATCCCTTTATACGACAATTCAAAACCGCTGGTCGCAAAGTAATAATTCCCTTTGATGCTGTGCCTTTGCGAATATGGGAAACGATTGAAATCATTAACGGTATAATTGACAACCGCCCCGATTTTCACACCATCATCCGGGTTAAAGCCCAATAACGGATAACCCGCAAAGACATTGTATTTCGGCTTTTCGTAATCGTAGGTGTTGATGTCGTAATTATCGGAAAGTATTTTTCGTGCATGGCCCGGGTTTTCGATCAGGTTGTTGGTGCGGAAATCGTAAATGCTGACTTTCCTTCCCGAAGCGACATAATAGCTGTCTTTGTCATTGCCGCCGAGCAGGCGCACCCTGATTTTGTTGCTTCCGCTACCTTTTACTTCAAAGAAATCCTCGTCGTTGAGACCATATATCCAAAGCTGTTTGGTTTCGGGAGATTGGTAAATGCGGTCGTGGATGAGTTCTTCGCCATCTTTCTTCATGCGGTAAACCTGGACTCTGGTGGCGTGGCCCTGGCGCGTAACGACGAATTTGTCTTTTTTCTCCGTACCGACAACCAAAACGGTTTTCTGCAGCACTTTGTAATATTGGTGCGCGTATTTCTCCAGATGCTTTTTCCTGATCTTGAGCTGGGCTTTTATCTTGTCCATCGTGGCATCTTTCACTTCGTTGGGAAGATTGTCGAATGCCTTGTCGATGTCACTGTCGGAAAGGTTGTCGGCAATGTATTTCGCCTGTTTGACCCAGTCTTTTTCGGTCGCTTTTGTAACGAAAGCCAAATCAAGATTATAAGCCTCGCGGTTGAACCATTTCACATTCTTTAAATCCTGGTTAAACTTCCGCATGTGCCGCAGCGCCGGAATATTCATCAGGATCGACAGCAATTTCCCGTCGTATTTTGTAAAGGCCTGATCGCGGTCGCGCGGAATCGGACGGTAAACCACCTTCCCTTTTTCCTTGTATTCGCCCCAGCGCCATTGGTCCTGATGCCTGTCCCAGTCGCCAATAAACATATCGAACATCCGGGCGCGCATATAGGATTCTTCATCCACTTCATATTTTTCATCGGCCTGCAGATTCGCCAGGACATCATCGGTGCCTACGATTTTCTGCGGTTTTCCGAAACTTGGCAAATCCTTCCAGTCATCCGTCGGCCGTTCTTCAATCATATAGAGTTCGTCCCCGAATTCTTCATTGAACAATGCCAGCGTATTTTGTTTCGGAATGTAATATAGCATCGGATTCGTATGGTTGACACCGATGCGATCCGCCAGTTTTCCAACGATAAATGGCGTATACGGATGCGAAGTCGTGTAAAAATCCATCAGGAAATTCTCGGCATACGTATCCCGGGAAATCCTTTTCCACAGCCTGGTCTTTAAAGGCAACGGATTGCAGGAACTTCGTCGCACTTTTTTTGAGGGCGCGCATCACATATTCACGGCCGTTCTTGTCTTCGAGCCGAAGCGATCGCGATTGATGGCCGCCGCCTTCAATAGTTGGCTTCAGGCCTCCGTAAATCGTGTCAAGGCTGGCGACTTTAGCATGAATCGGCATGCTGTAATATTTTCGGAAGTGGTTACCCCAGAGAAAACGGTAAGCGCCGCCTTTGGTGGTCATTTTAGTGGTGTAAATTGCCGTGTCCTTGGTTGCGGCAAACTTACTCGGGAATTCTTTGAGGTTGAATTTTGGCCTTGCGAAAAGTGGCTGCACCTTAAAAACCAACGCTTCCTTTCCTTTGTAATCGATGCTGTAATAAGAAACTTTGGAAGCGCCGCTTTTCAGGACATCAAGAACCGCATAGCCATTCTGTCCGATGGAAAAATCGTTCACATTGATGGCGCGCGCGGCTTCTGATTTGGAGCCCGCCCCACTGATGATCTGTTTCACATTTTCATTGTCGATATATTGCAGGTTGTGGTCGTGGCCGGAAACGACGACGATGTTGGTTTTGTCCTGCACTAAGGTTTTAATGCGTTTTGCGAAGGCATTGTATTTTTTATTCTGAAGATCCTGCGGACTGATGCCCGATGTTTTTCTGAGGACATTGATGGCTGTCCCGATTAACGGCAACGGGATTTTCTTTTCCAATGGAAACAATTGCTTTTCCAATGAAAATTGGCCGCCGTGCGTACCGTTCGACATCAACGGATGGTGCAGCGCGATAATCGTGGTTTTCTTTTGGTTTTTGTTGATTTCGCTCTCCAATTCGGCAAAAAACTGTTCGCGCGTTTTGATGTCGCAGTCTTCATTGATTGTCGGATGCGCATCCCAGTCTTCGAGGTACCATTCGCTGTCAATCACAATCAGCGCCACATCGTCATTGATATCGACATGGTCGATGCCGCAGCTTTTCCTTGGCAGGAAGGATTTTTTCTTATTGAGGTAATCATTGACATATTTTTCCTGTTCCTTTAAGCCGTAAACGCCATTATACCAATCGTGGTTTCCGGGAATAAAGATGGTTTTGCCTTTGAAGTTTTTGACGAGATCGAGCTGGCTGTTGAGTTTTAATTCCGCTTCTTTCCTGTAAATGCTGCCTTTATTGGGCAATCCGCTTGGGTAAATGTTATCGCCGAGGAAAATCACTGTGCTGGCAGAATCGGCTTTTTCAAGACGCTCCTTAAAAATGGAAAGCAGTTTTTGGGCTTTTGGCTGGTCGGCGTTTCCGGCATCGCCAATAAGATAGAAAGTATGGGAGATTTTTTTCGGATCGTCAAAATTGTCTTTGATGATGGATGGCTTTTTACTTCCGAATTGGGAATAATGCGTGGCGCAGGATTGGAAAACAAATAGGATTAACAGGCATTTGAAAAGAGTAATGTTTGGTTTTGCTGTCATATCAGGAAATAATTTCATAATTTGGCTTGAATAAAATTTTGACCATGACCATCATTCAAAAAGCCGAGGAATTTGTTTTTGCGCTATTCAAAGATAAACTTTCTCCAGAATATACTTATCATAATTTCAATCATACTTTACGTGTTGTCAAGGCGGTTGAGAAAATCGCTTCAAACGAGAAAGTGACTGATGAAGAGAACACTGCCCTGCTCCTCGCAGCCTGGTTTCACGATACGGGATATGTTTCGGGACATGAAAACCACGAGCAGAAAAGCATCGGTCTCTTTAACGAATTTGCGAAAAATCAAAATATCGACGACGGCATAAAAGCCCTGACGGAATCGCTGATCCTGGTGACCGATATGCAGCGCGTGCCGGCAACCAAACCCGAATTCATTATCCGCGATGCCGATTGCAGCCATTTCGGGAAGAAAAATTTCCTCGAGACCTCCGAATTGCTGCGTGAAGAATGGAAACTCACGCAAAACAAAAACTATTCAGATATCGACTGGGCGATCGGAAACCGGAATATGCTCAACCAGATGCACCGGTTTTTTACCGATTACACCAAAAACAAATGGCAGGCACAGAAGGAAGAAAATATTGCCGTGATTCAGGAAAAAATCCAGCAGCTCGAATCGAATAAGAAAGAATCGATCACCGAAAATGTCGACCGCAAGAAAAAGGAAGACCGAAAAGACAAACCCGAACGTGGTATCGAAACCATGTTCCGCGTCACGCTCAATAACCATACGCAACTGAGCCAGATTGCCGACAGCAAGGCGAATATCCTGCTTTCCGTAAACGCGATCATCATTTCGATTTCGCTTTCCACTTTAATCCCGAAACTCGACAGTCCGGGTAATGCGCACCTGGTTATTCCGACATTCATCCTGATTCTTTTCAGCGTGATTTCAATCGTCTTTGCCATTTTGTCGACCAAGCCGAAAGTCACGGGAGGATTATTTACACGCAAAGACATCGCCGATAAAAACGTGAACCTGCTGTTCTTTGGAAATTTCTGGAAAATGCCACTTGAAGAATACCAATGGGCAATGAATGAGATGATGAAAGACAAGCAGTACCTCTATGATTCAATGATCAAAGACCTGTATTTCCTCGGATTGGTGCTGCACCGAAAATACAAATTGCTGCGGATCACCTATACGATTTTTATGATTGGGATTATTGTTTCGGTGCTGGCTTTTGTGATCGCCTTCCGCACAATAAGGGGTTAATGTTCGATTTCACTCAACAATTCCTGGTAACTGTAAACTTTCTGGTCGGCGGCGGTTTCATCAAACAATACCGAAACCCGAATGCCTTTCAATCCTGAAACACCCTGTAAATCCTCGATCTCGAAGAATTCTATCTCCGGGCCGAGACGGTTTTTAAACTGCAGGAAACTAATATAACGCTTGTATTCGTTCTCTTCGCTTTGCTGCGTGTAGACGATGGTAATCTTGTCTTTCTGCGTAATCCGCTCGTCGGTGCCTTTAATGTGCGCCTTATCGATGCGTTTCTTCACCACTTCATAGCGTGCATTATATGAACCGTCGACGTCAAAGCGCTTTTCATCCATCCGGAAACGGATCGTAATCGGGTGGTTGAAAACCAACAGCAACGAAGTCACTTCCATCTGGTGCGGCAGCGTGGTTTTGAACGAATGGTATTGATTTTCCATATCGCACATGACCTGCAGTTGCCACAATCTTAGGTTATAGAGATAGAGCAAATCAAAATCGGGCTGGTCTGTGATCGAATTCCCAATATACAGGTTGTGCTCGACGCCATCGGTCTTGAAGCGCTCGTAATAATGCGGGTAATGTGATTGCGCTTCGGCCTGTTTCTTATCGAGTATCGCCGCCATTTTTTTGTTGATGACCGAAAGGCTCGCGTCGAATTTTTTTCTCGAATCGTAGATGGTTCCCGAATTTACATCGATTTTTTCAAAATAAGAAGCGATGGAACTGTTGATCGTTTCATCTTCCGATTTGTAATTCTTCAGGATCGGATTGATATCGGATTTGATGTAATTCAGCACAATCTGCTCGCTGTCGGCCTTAATCCGTGTTTCGATGGTCAGGACCAAGTCCTGGAGTTCGAATACTTTCTGTTCAATGATCGGGAGTTTCTTTTCCGTCAGGATCGATTCGAAAATTGAAATCAGCAAATGTACCTGCAGCACAATATCTTCCTGTGTCGTGGCATTTCGCATCTCCGACGAGCCTTTGATGTCAATCTGTCCGTACAGTGGATACACGTCCGCGAACACAATTTCATGGAAAACCTTTTCCGACGTATCGCTGATATGCGCGAGCGCCTCATCTTTAAATTTCCAATAAACACTCGGGTGAATCGTGGTATATTCGTTCTGGATCATCGCATCGATCTGGTTCTGCACATCCGAATAATAACGATCGATCGTATCGGTCAGATACGGCATAACGATATCCATCTTATTGGCATTGATGCTGTTGAGTTCTTTTTTTCTTGAAGATACCACTTCCACAATTCCCAGCAAACGGTCGTTTTTGATCACAGGCGCAAAAATGGCGCTCCGGACGTTCTGCTTGAGCAGCATTTCGGCAAATTGAGTTTCGCCATAAGTTTGCCCGAATTTCTCCACATCGGAAATGCTCGCATATTTGCGTTGCTTAATCAGCTCTTCAAAAGAATCATTGCACACCATATCGGCACAGCTGCATTCGTCCATTTCCGACAGGATAAAACTGTGCACGTTTTTAGCGAAAGGTGAAGTGACGAATTTATTCTCGTCGGAATTCATCGCCGTGTAGCCAACCCGTATGTCGGAAATCTTGAAAATCGACCGGAAGATGTTTTCGAAATTTGCTGCAATCAATTCGGTATCGCCTTGTTTGGTCAGTAATGTAGTCTTGAGATTGGAAACCGCGCTTTCGGTAGTCGCGTCGTATAAAGTCATGATCCCGAATCCTTTGAGAATCCAGCTTTTTGAAGGGAATTTCGATTTCCAGAGCGCCACATCGTGGAAATTATCCATGAGCAGATCTACGTCTTCGGGTGTAATCTCAATCGATTCCTCCGTTGGGAAAACCTCTATAAAATCGCCATTGTATAAAATGCGGTAATGCTTGAGGATGCCATGCAAATCGGGAATATCATAGAAAAAAGGCTTGCTGAAATCGAACGTATATTTGTAATAATAGTTCAGGATCAGCAGGCAGCTCATGATATAAAACCGGTCGTCGTCGAAATCGCGGATGACCATATCGAAATCGGGGCCGGCATTCTTTAGGATGTATTGGAATCGTTCGGAATAGTTGAACGTAATGTTGTGGAATGGAATCGTGACGGCCTTGATCTCATTTTTGGTCAGCGCGGTCGGAAACAAATCGGCGAGCAGATTCCGGATCAAACCTTTGTGTCCTTCGATTTGTTCGAGCACGGTAATTCCGGTGCGCAATTCGGGAACCTTCGCCACTTCTTTCAATAAGGCTTTGGCGTAATTGACGCGATAATCGACATCAGACTGCGCAATTTCCTCCAGATTCTCAATCAGCTTGTGAAAGGAAATCTGAACCTGAAAAGGGTTGCTCTGGTGCTTTTCGAAAATCATTTCAATGTGGTTTAGCGCAATACAAAGATAAGTAATAGTTGTTTTGAAAGGGCTTAATATGGAAGAAGAAATTTATATCTTTAGGGAATAAAATTTTATATTTTGTTCGATCAGATCAATACCCATATTTCGCGTTACGTGGCTTTTACATCACAAGAGCTCGACATTTTCGATTCGCTTCTCGAATACAAACAAGTCCCGAAGAAAACCATTTTGCTGCATGAAGGCGAAGTGTGTAATTTTGAGGCTTTCGTCGTCAAGGGCTGTCTTCGCAAATATTATATCGACGCGAACGGCTTCGAGGTCATCCTGCAGTTTGCGATCGAAAACGCATGGATCGGCGACATTTCCTTCAGCATCTATGAAGACAAACCGAGCCAGGTTTTTATCGAAACGCTCGAAGATTGCGAATTGCTAACGTTCACACCCGAAACCAAAGAGACGTTATTTTTAACCGCGCCAAGGTTTGAGCGCGCTTTCCGGATTTTGATGCAGCGCAACCTTGCCGTGACGCAAAACCGGCTTTTCAGCACGATCGCCAAGACCGCGATGGAAAAATACCAGGATTTCCTCGAACAGTATCCTACGATTCCGCAGCGTGTGGCGCAGCATTACATTGCGTCTTATTTGGGAATTTCGGCAGAATTCCTTTCGAAAGTACGCGCTAAAATGGCGAAACATTAAAATCTATTTCCCATAATCTTCCATTTCTTCTTCTTTATTTCTTGTCCCAGTTCAATGCACAGGATTCATTTCTGGCGCAACTTTGCATTGTGATTATCGTGGTTGGATTTCGGCTTTACATTTCTTGTCCCAGTTCAATGCATACCATTTTCACAAGTCGGACATTTGTACAACAATTTAATACTATTTATCATGAACAATTCAATATTGCATAAAGCAGCGACACGCGGACATGCCAATCACGGTTGGCTCGATTCGCACCATACTTTCAGTTTCGCCAATTACCACAATCCGGAGCGAATCGAGCCAACCGTGATTGGCATGACCGCG
>DATHGE010000148.1:0-4651 GCA_035317805.1 Flavobacterium sp.
CGTCCGGTAGCTGCAACGGTCTGCATATAATCGGTATGGACGCGCCCGGTTAACGCGCAAACCTGCAATGGCAGTGCCGTCACGTAGGTGTTCTGGAGCTTGACCAATTGGCGCCAATCTAAAATATCCTGTACAAACGGACTCGACAAAGCCAAATACGACAAGACTTCCTCGCCGGTCGCATATTGCCCGGTCTTGGTTTTCTTTTGCTTGGTACCGCCAATCTGTAGCTTATCAAACAATATTTCGCCAAGCTGTTTGGGCGAAGCCAGATTGAATTTTTCCCCGGCCTTCTCATAGATTTTCATCTCGAACGTTTTGATGTCGTTCTCCAATTCGCCCGAAAGCGATTTCAGGAATTCGACATCGAGGTTGATGCCTTCCATTTCCATCGCCGCCAAAACGGGAACAAGTGGAATTTCGATCTCATCAAACAGTTTTTTGGTTTCGGTATTTTCAAGAATCGGCTGGAAATACTGTTTGAGCTGGAACGTCACATCGGCATCTTCGGCTGCATATTCCTTGATTTCCTCCAGCGGCACCTCGCGCATCGTTTTCTGGTTCTTGCCTTTTTTTCCAATTAGATCCTCGATTGGTTTTGGGGAATATTGCAGATAGGTTTCCGATAAAATATCCATTCCGTGGCGCATGTCCGGATTGATGAGGTAATGCGCGACCATCGTATCGAACAGGATTCCTTTAACCGTCACGCCATAATTCGACAGGACTTTGAGATCATATTTTAAATTCTGCCCGATTTTCTCGATGTGTTCGGTTTCAAAAAACGGCAAAAATTTATCGACGATTTTCTGCGCCTCTTCACGGTTTTCGGGAACCGGGATGTAAAATCCTTTGCCGGTTTCCCACGAAAATGAGAATCCTACGAGTTCGGCCGTCAGCGGATCGATGCTCGTGGTTTCGGTATCGAAACTGACCGAAGTTTGCTGGAGTAAATTCTGCATCAGCAGTTTTATCGCAAAATCGCCTTCGACACTCTGGTAAAAATGTTCGGTATTTTCAAGTTTCTTATAATAATCGTTCGAAATCTGCTCATGGTTTTCGCCTGAACCGCCTGCAAAAAGATCAAACTGCTGCTCGTTTTTGACGATGGTTTTGGTAGGCGCGAGGCCCTGCGTTTCGATATTATTGAAATTGGTATTGTTGGTGTAGAACAAACTGTTGAATTGCTCGGCCATTCGGCGGAATTCGAGTTCGCGGAACAATTCCTCCACTTTTTCGGCATCAGGTTTCGTAAGTTCGTAATCGTCTTCGTTGAACTTCACATCGCAATCGCAAATAATCGTCGCCAATTGTTTCGAAAGCAACCCGAGCGCCTTATTGTTCTCGATATTCTCTTTCATTTTGCCTTTGAGCTGGTCCGTGTTTTCTAAAAGGTTTTCCATCGAGCCGAATTCCTTCAATAATTTCTTTGCGGTGACTTCGCCAACGCCGGGCAATCCCGGAATATTATCGACCGCATCGCCCATCATCCCGAGGAAATCAATCACCTGCTCCGGACGTTCGATCTCAAATTTGGCAAGCACTTCGGGAACGCCCCAGATTTCAATACCGTTGCCCATTCTTGCGGGTTTGTACATGAAGATATTGTCGGAAACCAACTGCGCAAAATCCTTATCGGGCGTGACCATAAAAACCTGGTAATTTTCCTTTTCGGCCTGTTTGGCAATCGTTCCGATCAAGTCGTCGGCTTCGCAACCTGCCAGCTCGATGATCGGGATGTGCATCGCCTTGAGCAAAGCCTGGATATAAGGGACCGCGATCTTGATCGCTTCGGGCGTTTCGTCGCGATGCGCTTTGTAGGCGGTATACATTTCGGTGCGCACCTTACTACCTTCTTTATCGAATGCCACTGCCAAATGGTCCGGCTTTTCGCGCTTGATCACATCCAGAAGGGAATTCATAAAGCCCATAATGGCCGAAGTGTCCATTCCCTTGGAATTGATTCTCGGATTCTTGATAAAGGCATAATAGCCGCGGAAGATTAAAGCATAGGCATCGAGCAGGAAAAGGCGTTTTTGGTTGGCCATGGCAGAAAGGAAAATTTGAATTTGTAATTTCCAAATGTACAAAGTTTGAACGCAAACCAAAACAAAAATAAGTGTGGATTTTAGATGGAATGCTAATTAAAAGTTAAACTCAGCAGATGCGCGGTTTCTTCATTTGCACTTCATTTAGCAGGGATACATTTGTACTATAAAAGGTTAAATATTAATTCAAATTTTAGAAATCATGAAAAATTTATTGATGCTCGCGATTTTGGTTTTAGGAACTTCCGTAATGGCAAACGCTAAAACCCCAACGGTAAAAACGGCTGCGGCTAAAGAAATCACTGCCAGGAAACACCACAAAAAAGCAGTGAAAAAAGTGGCTAAAGTAAAAGCCGAAAACGCACAGGCAAAAAAATAATTGCCGCTGTTGTTTTGCCGCATAAAATTAGGCAACCGGTTTATCGGAGGCTGCAAAACAAAAGTGTTAATTGTTAGGGCTGGTAAAGAAATTTATCAGCTTTTTTGCATTACTTTAGAACCTGCAAAGTTAGTGATTTATGAATATTCTTATTGTTGAAGACCACGAGGAACTGGCTTCTGAAGTGATCGATTACCTTTCTAAAAACGGCTATGTCTGCAAATGGGCCAGGAACTGCGAGGAAGCGCTCGAGGAAGTTTCCGTAAATGACTTTGATGCGTTGCTGCTCGATTTGGGTTTGCCCGACGGGAGCGGTTTCGAAATCCTGAAATCGGTGCGCAGGAAACAGTCGAACATGGCGGTGATTATCATTACGGCGCGCGGCGAACTCGACGACCGCATCAACGGATTGCAGCTTGGCGCCGATGATTACCTTACGAAACCGTTCGCATTGACGGAGCTCGGCGCGCGGCTGTATGCGATTATCCGAAGGATGCATGGCTTTACTTTAAACGAGCTTGACATTCATGGCTTCAGCTTGCAATTGCAGGATTACAAAGTGAGTTACGGCGGAATTCCGGTCAATCTGACGAAAAAGGAATTCGATATTTTCCAATATCTGGTCTTGAACAAGAACCGCGTGATTACGAGATTGCAGTTGACCGAGCATATTTGGGGTGACATCCTTGAGGTGAATTCCGATTCGAACTTTATTGATGTGCATGTGCGGAATCTGCGCAAGAAACTCGATAAGCACACGTCTTTGGAGTGGTTTGAAACGGTTCGGAATGTGGGTTATCGGATTAATGTTTAATCCATTACATATAATTAAGCGATGAAAATCAAACACCAACTCGCCATCTTCAACGCACTGACACGGTTGCTCGTGATTCTGGTATTGTGGCTGATGCTTCCGGTTTTGGTGGAAAAGGTCGTCTACAAACACATCAATAAGACGCTTCGGGAAAGGAAACAGAATTTCATCGAACATCTCGACAGGGAAGAAATCAACGATTTTATCGTCCGCAACGACACCGCTGAAACCTACGCGAGCTATTCGACATTGCACAATGAATTCCTCCAATTGTCACGGCTGCCACAAAAGACGGTGACCAATAAAACACTTTTCATTACCGAACCGCGCGTGATTGAGGAAGAGGAAAACGACTATCGGATTCTGCAATACCAGTTTCGCTATGAAAATTCGTCCTACCTGCTCGAAATCGGCAGCAGCCTGAGTGAAATCAAGGAACTGACCTTTACGATCCGGCTTTTTATCCTGATTGTGCTCGTGATGATCCTGATGGTGACTTTCCTGATGGATACTTTTTATATCGAATACTTATTGAAGCCATTTTACAGGATTATCGACACCAAGATCAGGCGTGTGAATGAACCCGAGACTTTTGACCATACGCCGATCAATTCGCATTCGGCCGATTTTGAGGAACTCGACACCGTTCTGAACCAGATGATGGACCGCATCAGCGAACTGTTCAAAAAGGAAAAGCAATTTATCGCCAATGTTTCGCATGAATTGCTGACGCCGATTGCGCTGCTCAAGAATAAATTCGAAAACCTGATCCAGAATGAATCGCTCGATGACAATGCGATTGACAAGATTGCGGGCGCGCTGCGGACTTTGGACATGCTCAAGAAAGTCATCAACAACCTGTTGCTGATTTCACGGATCGACAACAACCAATATGAAGCCAATGAAACCGTAGATTTACAGGATTTGCTCGATAACCTGCTTGAAGATCTGACGGACAGGATTGAAGAAAAGAATTTGAAAGTAGGGCTCAATCTCCAAAACCGCATCTTATTTACCGGAAACAAGACATTGATTCATATCCTGTTGTACAACCTGATTGTGAATGCGATCAAGTACAATAAGGAAAATGGCACGATTGCGATTGAAGACGGTTTTTCCGAAAAACAGTACTTCCTTTCTGTCCGGGATTCCGGAATCGGCATGGCCGAAATGCAATTGGAACAGATATTCAGCAGGTTCACCAGGATCAGTTCGGATACCGACGGGCAAGGCCTTGGTTTGGCAATCGCGGCCAGTATCGCGCATTTCCACCACATTTCCATCAATGTGACTTCAGCGCCCGAAACGGGGACAACCTTCACACTTCTGTTTCCTGAAAAGATTAATTAAAAGTTAAAATTTACAGGGCCGGCGAATCTTCATCTAATCTTCATTTGGCCGGGATACCTT
>DATHGE010000149.1:0-11198 GCA_035317805.1 Flavobacterium sp.
TCCTTTGAACTGTCCGCCTTCGATGGTCAATCGGCCATCATCGAGCAATGATTTGAGGAATTGCGTATGGTGGATCACTTCGTATTTGCCGCCCAATTCGGGATATTCATTCTTTAAAGTATTGAAGCAGTGCGGACAAGCCGTAACGATTTTCTTGGCTTCATAAGCGTTCAGGACTTCAATATTCATCATTGCCTGCATCTGGAAAAGGAACTCATTCCCAGCCCTTTTTGCCGGATCGCCGCTGCAGCTTTCCTCGGTCCCGAGTACCGCAAAAGATACATTGGCACGGTTCAAAATCCGCACAAACGCCTTGGTGATTTTCTTTGCCCTGTCGTCAAAGCTTCCGGCGCAGCCTACCCAGAATAAAACCTCGGGCTGCTGGCCCTGGGCCATCATTTCCGCCATTGTTGGCACTTTTAAACTTTCCATATCGTTGGTTAATTCGGTAATTTATGAATCCGATAATTTGTGTCCAAATAAACAACTCCACAAATTACCAGATGTCTATTCGTGTTTTCCGTCATCAAAGACTTGTATGGTCACTTCCTTGTCGACAAGATCGGTAAATTTTCCGCGGTAACGCGTCGCTTTCACTAAATGGTTATCGATCCAATGATAGTTGCCGCCGCGCGGTTTCCCCATGACCATACCGTGGTATTTGAATCCGTGCTGCGCGAGCCACCTTTCGGTATATTCGCGGTGCGCTTCCGTTCTTGAGGTAAAGAAGAAGATGATGTGCCCTTCGTCATACCATTTGTTGAGCGTCACCAATGCGTCCGGATACAATTCTGCTGTAAGCATCCTTTCCGGCTCTTCATTCGGAATGTCGTCGCAGATTGTCCCATCGATATCAATCAGATAATTCTTGATACCTTCGGGTAATATCGGGCTGATCTTTTTGCCGTTTTCTGTTGTCTCCTGTAAGTTGTCGTCGATTTCGTCTGTGTTCATTTTCGTTTGGTTTTTAATTTATTTTGTTTAAAATTCATTAAAAACACCCTTAATCTCACCTATAAGAGAATTTTTATTTTCGGTAATTAATTTTCGTTTTTCCAGTTTAGCCTGTCCTGTTGGTTGTATTGCCATGGTGCGCCATTGTTTTCGATATTCGTCATCATGGCGTTGAGCGACATCGGTGCCGCGCTTTGTTCCATTACCAGATAGCGCCTCATGTCTATGATAATGGATAACGGACTAATGTTCACCGGGCATTCTTCCACGCAGGCATTACAGGAAGTACAGGCCCAAAGCTCTTCCGGGGTAATATAATCGTTTAATAATGTTTTGTTGTCCGGGATGAAAATGCCTTTGTTCGCATCGATATTTCTGCCGACTTCTTCCAAACGGTCGCGCGTGTCCATCATGATCTTTCGCGGCGATAATTTTTTCCCGGTGATATTTGCCGGACAGGCAGATGTACATCGCCCGCATTCGGTACACGTATAAGCATTCATCAATTGTACCCAGTTCAGATCCTGTACGTCTTGCGCCCCGAATTTATGTGGAACCGCATTCTCGTTTACTGGCGCTGCAGCGAATGGATCAGCGTTCGGGTCCATCATCAGTTTCACTTCATTGGTTACCGATTCGAGATTGTCCAATTTTCCTTTCGGATTTAAATCGGCGTAATACGTATTCGGGAATGCCAGTAAAATATGGAGGTGTTTTGAAAAATAAAGGTAGTTGAGGAAAATCAGGATGCCACAGATATGCAGCCACCAAATCGCCCTTTCAATCATCATCACGGCGCTTTCGGACATGCCGTTGAAAACCGGCTCGATAAATTGCGAAACCGGAAAAGCCCCTGCCCTTTCATAATGTCCGAAACCGAGCAATTGCAAGTGATAATCTGCAGCATTCATTAACAGGAACAAAGTCATCAGCAAGATTTCGAAATACAGGATATAATTCGCATCGCTTTTCGGCCAGCCTTTAAGGTCGGAATGGATAAAGCGTTTGAGTTTAATGATATTTCTTCTGATTAAAAACGCAATGACAGCGACCAGGACCAATATCGCCAGGATTTCAAACGAACCGATTAAAATACTGTATAAGATTCCGAGGAATGAGAAAATCCGGTGCGTCCCGAAAAGCCCGTCGATGACGATTTCCAAAACTTCCACATTGATGATGATGAAACCGACATAGACAAAAATATGCAGCAATCCGGCAACCGGTCGTTTGACCATCTTGGATTGGCCGAGCGCAATCAACGCCATATTTCTCCATCGTGCCGACGGATTGTCTGAACGGTCGATGTCACGTCCCAATTTGATATTGCGGATAATCTTCCTGATATTGATGGCAAAGAAACCAGTTCCGAGACCTAAGATTACCAGAAATAATATATTGTCAAGATAACGCATAAACTTGAGATTTTACTTTTTGATCGTATCGTTTACAGGTGCGGTGTACGGCTTGTTTTTCTTTCCGAAAAGCGATACATTCACATATCGCGTCGGGTTGAGCCTTACATCCTGCAATAATAATTCGAGTTCTTTAGATGCCGCATTCAGGTCTTTATACAACGCATCATCTTTCATGAGTTTGCCCAAAGTCCCTTTTCCTGATTGTACGCCGGCAATAATCTGATCAACATTATCGAGGGTTTTCTGAAGGTTTTTGGCGGTTTTGCCCAAATCGGCTTTGTTGAGCGAATCGGAAATCGAGGAGAAATCTTTTGAAACCTTATTGAAATTGGTCACGATTCCGTCGATTTTGCCTTTGTTGTTGTCGAGGATTCCATTCAAACTTCCGGAAGCTCTATGGAATTCTTCCATCGTAATCCGCAATTCTACAATGGCTTTCTTAAGATTTTCCTGACTGTCTTTGTTAAGGACATTATTGACATTGTCGAGCAATTTGTCGGCGTTCTTCAATACCTTTTCGAGGCTTTCCCCAATCGGCGTCAGTTTGTTGCCAACCAATGCGGTCAATCCGGGAACATTATCGCCCGCGAGCATTGCGCCCGACTTCGCCATAACCGGGTCCTTAAAATTCGGAATGATCTGGATTTGCTTTCCGCCAATAAGTCCCGGCTCATATATCGCCGCAACGCTGGTGCGCGAAATCGGAAAATCTGACTTTATCTGGAGTTCCACCAGCAGTTTCCCACTGTTATCGAGGAAACTGATTTTGTTCACCTTCCCGATAACCAATCCGTTGATCGTTACGGGAGCCGAAGCGGTCAGCCCTTCCACATTGTCATATTGAACGTAAAAAGTCTTGTAATCTGTTAAAAGATCGCGGCCCCTTAAAAACCAGTAACCCCAGATAAACAATAAGATGGAGGCGATGACTAATATGGCGGTTTTAATTTCTCTGGTAATTTTCAAAATAGTCTTGTTTTTAACAAATTTAAAATAATTTATTGGAGTGCAGCCATTATTTCAGGGCTTCCTGTATGGATATTTTTTTTCCGTCACGGAAAGCGATCAGATAAGCGCCGTCGTACCCTTTGGCTTTGGCTTCCTGAAGAAAGCGTTTTGCGGTCTCATAATCGGAGGTTTCGCCATACATATATTTGTAGACCGAGCCGCCCTCGCTGCTTACGGTAATATTATTGAGCCCTTTAAAGTTAGACGGAATCGGTTCCAGTTTTTTGCTGGCCGCGGCAATCTGCACTTTAAAAATCGTGGCGCCTGTGTCTTCCGGATTTGGGTCTGGTTTCGTTATTTCCGGCTTTTTAGCTTCTGTCGGCTTGTCTGCGACTTCCTCTTTTACAGGTGTAGCCGTATCTTTCGGAGCTTCTTTTATTTTTTTGGATGGTTTGTCTTCGGCCGGTTCATTGGCGCCGTTCCCGAAATATTCCTTTTTGTAGCTGATAATCGCATTGGCAATGGCCTGGGCGGTTTCCTGCTGGCCTTCTTCAGAATCAAGCATCGTACCTTCAGTCGGATTGGAAATGAAACCCATCTCGATCAAAACCCTCGGCATATAGGCCTTGTGCAAAACCATAAATGGCGCCTGTTTTACGCCGCGGCTCCTGCGTCCGTTGTCATTCACAAAATTATCCTGGACTTTACTCGCCAGCGAAATGCTGTTGTCGAGGTATTCTTCCTGCATCAGCGTCACGCCGATCATCGAACCCGGATTGTTCGGGTCGAAACCTTCATATTTTTGTTTGTAGTCTTTTTCCAATGTAATTACGGCATTCTCACTTTTTGCTACGGCAAGATTGGAAGCATTCTTATTCAAACCCATCACATAGGTTTCCGAACCATCGGCCACCGTGTTTTTATTGGCATTGCAATGGATGGACACGAAAATGTTCGCATCGGCGCGATTGGCAATATTGGATCTTTCGACCAGTTCGATAAATACATCGGTCTTTCTGGTGTAGATCACTTCGATGTTGGGGTTTTTCTCTAAAATCTTCCCGACCTTCAGTACGACAGCCAACGCAATATTTTTCTCAATATGGCCGTGGTAAACCGCCCCAAAATCGTGTGCGCCGTGGCCGGCATCAAGCGCTACCTTGAATTTTGTCCCCGATTGCCCATAAGATGAAAAGGTAACCGCAACAGTTATTATTAGCAGTAAATAATTGATTTTATACGATTTAATCATGGCGACGAATAAAGTTAATTTTAATAAAAACCCTGTGGTTTTAAATTTCATATTTGATTATTTTTGACGGAAAATAATATGTAAGTTTGGCGGGTCAAAAATAAGCCATATTTTTACAAAAATAGCATTAAAACCTTTGCGTACAAACTTATTTAATATCGTTTTATCAGCATTTTTCCTAACAATCGGAATCGGTAAAACGTATGCACAGGAAATAAATAAAAAAACCGCGGCAGTACCTCCTAAAACCCAGCAGGATAGCATTGCGATCCAACTCGAAGCAGCGGCTGCGAAAATCGGCGATTCCACCAAAACCGACAGCATCAAGCCCAAAAAACCGCTGCTCGAAAGCAAAATCAAGTACAAGGCCGAAAAGTATGCGAAACTCGACCAAAAGAAGAAACTCATCACACTTTACGACAAAGCCGAACTCTACTATCAGGATATCGAATTAAAGGCCGGTATTATTGTGTTCAACTACGAAAAAAATGAGGTTTATGCCGGAAGGATAAAGGATTCCGCCGGAGTCCTGACGCAATATCCGAATTTTAAGCAGGGTTCGAATGTCGTCGAGCCCGATTCCATACGATTCAATTACAAGACCAAGAAAGCGCTGATCTGGAATTCGCGCACCGACCAGGGCGAATTTAAGGTCAAGGCCGAAGTGTCCAAAAGGATCAACGATTCTGTTTATTTCCTCAGGAAAGCAAGATTTACGACCGCGAAAGATATCGATGATCCCGAATATTATTTTGTCACCGACAAGCTCAAATTTGTCCCGGGAAAGAAAGTCGTCGTCGGATTTACCAATATGGTCATCGCCGACGTCCCGACGCCTATTGCGCTGCCATTTGCCTTTTTTCCGATGACTACCGAAAGCCAGTCGGGTTTGATTATCCCGACATTTGGAGATACGCGCGACCGCGGTTATTACCTGCAGAACGGCGGTTATTATTTTGCACTCGGCGACCATTATGACCTTGCTGTGCTTGGCGATTATTACACCAACGGAAGTTATGCGATGCGTTTTGAATCGGCTTATGCGTGGCGTTATCGCTTCCGCGGAAACATCAATGTGCGTTTTGAGAACCTGATCAGCAGCGAGCGCGGCCTGCCCGATTATTCGAAGACCAAAATCCACAACATCCAATGGACGCATTCGCAGGATGGGAAATCCAACCCGAATTCGCGTTTTTCGGCATCGGTCAACCTCGGAAGCAGCAAGTATTTCCAGCAATCCGCGAGTCAGCTCAATGTGGCTTCGACGCTCAACAATACTTTGAGTTCTTCGATTTCCTATTCGAAAACTTTCAATACCATTCCGCAGGTGAATCTTTCGCTTGCCGCGACGCATTCGCAGAATACACAAACGGAGGAGATCAATATGACTTTGCCTACGCTGCAGCTGAGTGTCGACAGGATTTATCCTTTTGTCCCGAAAGACGGCGTCAAGAAAGGTTTTTTCAAGAACATCAACCTTCAGTATAATTTAAGGGGCGAAAACCGGATCAATACGACGGATTCGCTTTTCTTCAAATCGGAAATGTTCAAGAATGCCAAGACCGGTTTCCAGCACAGCATTCCTTTGAGTACGAATTTCAAGCTGTTTAAATATTTCAGCGCGAGTACTTCGGTGAATTATGAGGAAGTCTGGTATCTCAAAACTATCCGCAAGTCTTATAATCCGTTAACCTCGAAAGACACTATTCTCGATGTCAACGGATTTGATTCGTACCGCACCTATTCGTTTTCCTCGAGTTTGGGAACAACGGTTTATGGGACTTTCAAATTTGGCGACAACAAAAAAATCCAGGCTATCCGCCACGTCATGCGTCCGTCGGTCTCTTACAGTTATACGCCGAGTTTTGAACAGTATTACGACACTTATGCTTCGGATGCCAGCGGGCAAATGGCCATCAAAGAATACACGCGTTTCGAAAACGGAATTTTTGGCGCGCCGGGAAAAAGCAATTCCAATAATATCGGCTTCAGCCTCAGCAATACGTTTGAGGCGAAAGTCAGGGACCGTGACAGCACCAAGGTCGAGCCCAAGAAAGTCATGCTGCTCAACAACCTAAATTTTTCCACAAGTTATAATATCGTAGCCGATTCGTTGCCATGGGCGCCTTTGCGTGTCAGCGGCGGAACGAACCTTTTTAAGGATAAGATGAATGTCAATTTTGGGATGACGCTGAATCCGTATGCGATTAACAATTCCGGAAACAGGATCAACAAGTTCAATATTGACAACGGCGGCAGCCTTTTCAGGATGACGAGCGCCAACATGACGGTCAACTATTCGCTGTCGAGCAAAGACGGCGATAAGGACAAGAAAGAAAATGTACAGGGCCAGCGCAATGGTGGCCGCGATGACGATTTGTTCGGTACCAATACCGATTTCAGCGATCGCAGGGACAGCCAGTTCAGCAATGAGGATGAAGACGAAGAGGAATTCCCCGGATTCTTTAATGCCAAATTGCCGTGGGACATGACTTTCGCCTATCAGCTGACTTATACGAATGAGAAAAGGGACAAGAAGATTTCCGGCAACTCGGTAATGATTTCGGCCAATGCCGATTTGACGCCGCGATGGAAAGTCGGCGTCTCTACCGGTTATGATTTTGTCCAGAAAGGCGTTACCTTTACACAGTTCCGCTTTGAACGCGACTTATTGAGCTGGCGAATGGATTTCAACTGGACGCCTTTCGGGACCAACGCCTATTGGAATTTCTTTATCGGAATCAAATCGGGTGTGCTCAGCGATATCAAATGGGAGAAAAGGACAACGCCTGACAAGACGTTGCGATAAGGCCGACAATTTTCTAAAACACCATATCATGAAAAAAATAATCCACACAGATAAGGCGCCTGCGCCAATTGGCCCATACAATCAGGCAGTTTTGGCCGGGAATACACTTTACCTTTCCGGGCAGGTTTGCCTTGATCCCGAAACGATGCATTTGGTTTTGGGCTCGGTTGAAAAGGAAACCGAACAGGTCATGAAAAACCTCAAAGCCGTACTCGAAGCAGCCGACATGACTTTTGAAAACGAAGTAAAGACCACCATTTTTCTCACCGACATGGCCGATTTTGCCAAAGTCAATGAAATCTACGGAAGCTATTTTAATGAAAAAACCGCTCCTGCAAGAGAAACGGTTGAAGTGGCCGGTTTACCGAAAGACGTCAGTGTCGAGATCTCTATGATTGCTGTGCTATAGCATTCAAAAGCAATTGCGCCGTGGCTTCGTTGGTTGCCAGCGGGACATTGTGCACATCGCAGACGCGGATGAGCATGTTGATGTCGACTTCATGCGCATGGCTCGAATTTGGGTCTTTAAAAAACAATACCATGTTGGTTTTCCCTTCGGCGACACGCGCAGCAATCTGTGCATCGCCGCCTTGCGGGCCTGAGAGCATTTTTGTTACGATAAATCCTGCTTTCTCCGCTTTGCTTCCCGTGGTTCCGGTGGCAATGAGGTGAATGTCTTCATGGATCAGCAGCGTTTTGTTCTTATTGAGGAACTGGACCATATCCGCTTTCATGTTGTCGTGCGCTATAATAGCGATTTCCATAATTTATTTGTTTAGGGAATGGTACGCAATCAAGCCGTCGATCGGGCGTCGCAAAACATTTCCGAGACTGATCTTGTGCCTGTCGAGGACGGTTTTGAGTTCGTCCTTCAGATAGAACGCAATCGAACCGATAAAATGTACCGGAACCTCCTTGTGATTGTCATATTGCTTGATGTAAAGCTCGACAAAATCTTCCATGCAGGCAAAGATGATTTTCTTGCAATATTCTTCCTCTTTATGCTGAATCAGGAATTTCGCGAATGTTGCCAAATACGCGTTCGGATTTGGTTCTTTGTAGAGATTGTGCTTGATTGTATCGGAATTCAGGTCGTAAGCCGTTTCAAATTTTTTGGCCAATGGCGCCGGCATTTTCTTGAAATAATACCCGCGGATCAGATGGCGGCCGAATTGGTTTCCGCTGCAGTCGTCCATGGCGATGTAACCCAGCGAATCCACTTTCTGGTGTAAAACCGCACCGTCAAAATAGCTGCAGTTGGAACCGGTTCCTAAAATGGCCACGATGGCCTTTTCATTCTTTGGCGTTGTTGCGTAAACCGCGGCGTAAGTGTCTTCATGTACCGAAATCACCGCATTTGGGAAATATTCCCTGAAGATTCCCGCGAGGAAATTCCGCATCCGTTCCGTTCCGCAGCCTGCGCCGTAGAAATAAAGATGGGAAACACTTCTCTTATTGTGGGAAATATCAAATTTGTCTTCAAGACGGGCAATGACTTGGTCTTTACCGAGGACTTCAGGGTTGAGCCCTAAAGATTGTGTGGTAAAAAGTACTTTTCCATTGTCATCGATCGAAATCCAGTCGGCTTTTGTGGATCCACTGTCTACTAATAATTTCATTGGGTTTTTCGGGTTTGGTTATCAGGCGGTGTTGGTTAGTTTGTATTTCAAAAATTCGTTATTCGTTATTCGTTATTCGTTATTCGTTATTCGTTATTCGTATTTAAAAATGTTGAATGTTGAATGTTGAATGTTGAATGTTGAACGGTTTTAGCCCTGATGGAAGCGGCATCCTTTTGCTGGCTTCTTTAGCCAGTAAAAGATAGAGCGGACAGCAGGAATAGCTTCAAATATAAAAAATAAAAATCCCGCCGATTGCCCGACGGGATTTTTAACACAATTTATTTCAATCCTGCGGTGTGCACGGATAAATCGATGAGTTTGCTCGAGTAACCGTATTCGTTGTCGTACCAGGAAACGATTTTGAAGAAAGTCGAATTCAATGCGATTCCGGCTTTTGCATCGATAATGGAAGTGCGTTTGTCGGATATGAAATCCTGCGAAACGACGTCGTCTTCGGTATAACCGATAATTCCGGCGTAATCGCCTTCAGAAGCGGTTTTGAAGACTTTCATGATGTCTTCGTAAGATGTTTCTTTTGCGAGTTTCACCGTCAGATCGACTACAGAAACGTCGGCATTTGGGACACGCATCGACATTCCGGTTAATTTCCCGTTCAATTCCGGGATTACTTTTCCAACCGCTTTTGCAGCGCCGGTTGAAGCCGGAATGATGTTCAATAAAGCAGAGCGACCGCCGCGGAAATCTTTTTTTGAAGGTCCGTCAACGGTCAATTGCGTGGCTGTTGTAGCGTGGATCGTTGTCATCAGGCCTTCTACGATCCCGAAGTTGTCGTTTAGGATTTTTGCGACCGGAGCCAGACAGTTTGTGGTGCATGATGCGTTCGATACGATCGTATCGGCAGCCGTCATTTTGGTATGGTTCACCCCCATGACGAACATTGGTGCGTCGGCTGAAGGTGCCGAAATTACTACTTTTTTCGCGCCGCCTTTGATGTGCGATTGCGCCGTTTCGAGTGTGGTGAAGATTCCGGTGCATTC
Source organism: Flavobacterium sp. (assembly GCA_035317805.1). Taxonomy (GTDB): domain Bacteria; phylum Bacteroidota; class Bacteroidia; order Flavobacteriales; family Flavobacteriaceae; genus Flavobacterium. The sequence continues at coordinate 10,002 of DATHGE010000149.1, forward strand.
TGCAACGACGTCTGTGCCCACTTCATCCCATTTCAATACGGACGGGTCTCTTTCTGCAGTCACGCGGATATACTTGTCGTTGACGTATAATTTTCCGTCTTTCACATCGACTTTCCCTGCGAAACGCCCGTGAACGGAATCATATTTTAAAAGGTAAGCCAGATGGTCTACGTCCAATAAGTCGTTGATGGCCACCACTTCTACATTGTCGCGGTTGTAGGTTTCCCTGAAGACAATTCTGCCGATTCTTCCGAAACCGTTTATTCCTAATTTTACTGTTGACATTTTTCTTTTAGTTGTTTATTCGTTAATTTGTGAATTTGTTTAGGTCGACATAATGTCGGAAACACGCAAGAGTTCGCGGTCAATTTCCGTATGTCCTTTGATGGCCTGTTCCAAAGGCGTGAGCGTGATTTTGTCACCCAGGATGCCGACCATGAAATTTGATTTTCCTTCCAAGATCGATTCCACTGCCTTTACGCCCAGGCGGCTCGCCAACACACGGTCGAAACACGATGGCGAACCGCCGCGCTGCATGTGGCCGAGTACGGAGACGCGTACGTCATATTCGGGTAAATTGGCCTCTACGTAATCTTTGAGTTCGAAAACGCTTTTCCCAATTTTATCGCCTTCGGCAATCACGACGATGCTCGATGATTTTCCGGAAGCCTTGCTTTTCTTTAAGGATTCCAATAATCTTTCGAGCCCCAAATCTTCTTCGGGAATTAAAATCTCCTCTGCTCCTGCCCCGATTCCGGCGTTTAATGCGATATGCCCGGCATCGCGTCCCATGACTTCCACAAAGAAAAGACGGTTATGCGAACTGGCGGTATCGCGGATTTTATCAATAACTTCAACGACAGTGTTGAGCGCAGTATCGTAGCCCAAAGTGTGGCTCGTGCCGAAAATATCGTTGTCGATCGTTCCGGGAATTCCCATTACGGGAAACTCATATTCGTTGTTGAAGATTTCGGCGCCGGTAAAACTTCCGTCCCCGCCGATAACGATAAAGGCGTCGACATTGGCTGCAATGAGGTTGTCGTAGGCTTTTTTGCGGCCTTCAGGCGTCATGAATTCTTTGGAGCGGGCAGATTTTAAGATGGTTCCGCCTTTATTTACGATGTTGTTTACGCTTCTCGGGCCCATTTCCTTGAAGTCGCCTTCAATCATCCCTTGGTAACCGCGGTAAATTCCGAT
>DATHGE010000150.1:0-2062 GCA_035317805.1 Flavobacterium sp.
GCCGTTGAAACCAACAAATACCAAGATCTAGTGCTCAAAACGGCACAAACAGGTTTAGAGGAATCCTACCGAAGTTTTCGCCAACTGGATCACCAGAAAAATGAGGAAGTGTTACGCCGCATCAACCAGGATCGGGAGAAATACAATGCGGCCCGGGTTAAGCTAAATTTCTTTTATGTAGTTCTAACTGGCGGCAGACTGTTATTCCTTTTTGGCGCGATGTTGATACTCGCTGCACTCGTTCGGTTGATTCGTAGTGACGCACGGAAGAAGCTCGAAAAGTTAGCGGTGACTTAGGCAATCGATGATAAAACCAGATCGATCTTACTTGGAAGGCTTGGATTTTTGATATTTTCGATAATCGTACCCGGTGGCCATTGCGAGCAAGATATCTTCCATACCCCCGCTTTTTTCTCTACGCAAAATCAGCAGGCGATCGTAAAATTCTTTGAAATCTTTGTAGACGCGGTGGTTTTCGTCAACGTTCCGAAGAAAGAAATCTTTGATGCGCGTGACCGTGAAGCGCAACGCAGAGAAGCGCAGTTCATTGGGAAATGAATCCCACTCCGGCAAGGAGAGTGGCCGAAGGCTCTCGTAACCGGAAATCAGCGCTTCAAAGCGATCGATTCGGAATCGTTGGTCGAGATAACAGAGAGCGTTGACCGCAGTCGCGAGGTCGTAAATGAGTTTGCCCCGACAGGCGGCTTCGAAATCCATCACACCGGTGAGACGGTTGCCTTTGAACTTGACATTGTCGGGAAATAAATCGCCGTGGATAATCCCTTTCGGAAGGTTGTTGTCCAGATAGTTTTCCAGATAGGAAAATTCGTCGTCTAAAACTCTGATGATGTGCTTCAAATGCGACGGCATTTGCCGGCGGACGTCACGATAAATCGCTGCAATTCGATTGAAGCCAAAGCGATTGTCAATGCCCTTTTTATAGCTGCGTCCAATCAGGTGGAGATTTGCCAGAGCGTGACCCAGGGCGCTCAAGTGCACCAAGGAAATATCCGCGACTGGGTGCTCTACACCCTCAATAAAGCGGCTCAGCGTGAGGCACTTTCCTTGGAATTCAAGGTGGAATCTGCCGCTTTTGCTTTTTAGCGGTTGCGGGCACGGAAAGTTTTGCTTTCTCAGGTGAAAAAGAAGATCGAGTTCCTGCTTAACTTCGACTTCACTTTTGACTTCATCAATTTTCGCAAAATACCGGCTGCGTTTGGTTTCGATAAGATAGTGGGTATTTACCGATCCATTTTTTATCCCGGTAAAGGATGTCAAGTCGCCGAGCGCAAACTCGTCAACCACTTTGGCGATATCCTTTTTCGAGAGTTCCGTATAGATGGCCATTCAGTAGCTTTCCGGGAATCACGTTGCACTCAATTGCTCTTTTAAATAGGGGTGAGCACCGTGACCGCTGTTAAGTCCTTTATATATAACGAAAATAAGGGGTTACGTCAATACGGAATAATTAAATACTAATTAATCTAACTAGTTACGATGAGTATCAAATGATTAAAACTAATTTTTTAATGTTAATTAATGGTCGCGCTCTGCGAAGGCTTGGTGGTCGATTTAGAAGATAGTTTCGAACGCTTGGTGGGAATGTTACCGAAAAGTCGCCAGCATTGAAGTCGTCGGGTTGCGCGAGCCTGGGCGATTCGGACGCTGAAGAATCCAATCGATTTCTGGGGCAATTGTATGGTCCCTGGCAAATTTGTCCTTGACAATCGAGGCCGGCTTTATCTAATCTCGCGCCCTGAAATTGGCGTGAAAATTTTCACCGATTCGCAGTCAGAATGCAATTCGGGAACGTCTCGATGATGCACTTTTTGAAGTGACGGAAAGATCGAAACGGTTTCAACGTGACTGTGGGGACGACCGCGGGTGCTCAACGCGCGCATTGTCTAAGAGGTGCGCGCACAGGGAGGTTTGGGTAATGGCAACCGGCAAGGTTAAGTGGTTCAATAATTCAAAGGGATATGGCTTTATTGAAAAGGAAGGCGGCGGCGACGTCTTTGTTCATTACAGCGCTATTCAAGGTGATGGGTTTAAGACTCTCAAC
>DATHGE010000151.1:0-2098 GCA_035317805.1 Flavobacterium sp.
GTAAAAAGGGATTCCTTGTAACGGCTCCCAGATTCAGGATCACGGAGTAATCCTGTGAAGTTCACTTCAGCTTTTCAGAAAACTGAAAAATCCCGAGGTTTTGCAAAAACCGTAAAAAGGGATTCCTTGTAACGGCTCCCAGATTCAGGATCACGGAGTAATCCTGTGAAGTTCACTTCAGCTTTTCAGAAAACTGAAAAACCCGGCGGTTTTGCAAAACCGCAAAGGGATTCTTTGTAACGACTCCCCATTCAGGATCACGAAGTAATCCTGCTCAAACTAACTTCTGAATTCTTAGTTTAAATATTAATTCAGAATTATGGAGTGATTCTGTTATGACAAGGACGAGAGTGATATTCCTGGTCAGATTTTTCAAAATGACTACAAATCCACAATCCACCCAACTCCCCCCAGCCCCGATAGCAGCGGTATCCTTTTGCGCAGCGCAGCAAAAGATTACCTCACAAAGTAATATTTTAATTTTGTGTTCGGTCAATTCGCTTCGCTCGGGTTAGCGTATAGCGGGAATTTGCTGGACCAAAAAAACACAAACTTATCAATAACCGAATAGTGAAAACTAATGCGCCGGGTGTTTAAAAATCCCAAATTATAACGTAATTTTGCATCGTCAAAAAATACAAACAGCTACTATGTCAGATATCGAAAAAGTAAAATGCTTGATTATAGGTTCAGGACCTGCGGGTTATACTGCAGCCATTTATGCGGCCCGCGCCAATATGCATCCGGTTTTATATCAGGGAACGCAGCCGGGCGGACAGCTTACAACCACCAACGAAGTGGAAAATTTCCCGGGTTATCCCGACGGTGTGACCGGTCCGGAGATGATGGTCGAATTGCAGAAGCAATCGGAGCGTTTCGGTACGGATGTGCGCGACGGCTGGGTGACGAAAGTCGATTTCTCTTCACGTCCGCACAAAGTGTGGGTCAATGATGTTAAGGAAATCCATGCGGAAACGGTGATTATCTCTACAGGCGCTTCGGCGAAATATTTGGGATTGCCATCCGAAATGCACTATCTCAATCTGGGCGGCGGCGTTTCTGCGTGTGCGATCTGCGACGGGTTTTTTTACAGGAACCAGGAAGTGGTGATTGTTGGCGCCGGGGATTCTGCCTGCGAGGAAGCGCATTACCTTTCAAAACTTTGCAAAAAAGTGACGATGCTGGTGCGAAGCGAGCAGTTCAGGGCTTCGAAGATTATGGCAGAACGCGTACAGAAAACAGAGAATATTGAAATCCTGATGCATACCGAAACCGTTGAGGTTCTCGGAGACGGCCATGTGGTGACCGGCGTTTTGGCGATCAACAGGGCGACGGGACAGGAAACGATTATTCAGGCGACGGGTTTCTTCGTAGCTATCGGGCACAAGCCGAATACGGACGTCTTTAAGGATTATATCGCATTGGACGAAACAGGTTATATCATCAATAAGGCCGGAACTACAAATACGAATGTCGATGGTGTTTTCGTTGCCGGAGATGCGGCCGACCATGTATATCGCCAGGCGATTACCGCTGCAGGCACAGGCTGTATGGCGGCATTGGATGCGGAAAGGTATTTGGCTTCGCAGGAATAAATATTAAAAACAATTATAAAAAAATCCCGAGGTCATCGGGATTTTTTTATTTTCTAAGTACGTCTTAACTTTGAAAACCTACTTAGAAATACTCTTCAAAATCAAGGCTTCAACAAAACCTCGACAGTGCTTGATTATTTATTTCGTCGGTTTCTTATAAAGCGTGGCGTTGTCGACGAATTTCCGCAGGTCGATTTTCTGGTCGCCGTAAATCTGGATTTCCGCTTTGCCTGAAGCTTCTATCGCCATCCAGGTGTTGCATAAAATGCTGCAAACGGTATAGCCTTCTACAAGCAGCGAGACGTTTTTGGCGGTCAGGCCTTTGCCGGTGAAGTTGGCATTGTTGTCGAGTCTCAGTTTCAGGTCGGTCACATCACCCTCGATCACCGCGGTCGATTTCTGGTACATGTCGAACTTCATCGACGCGGTAGAGATAAGCGCTTTGAGCTGTGCGTTTTTGCTGAGTTCGATTGTGGTTTGCTCTCCGGTAAGGTTGAGCTCGG
>DATHGE010000152.1:0-5442 GCA_035317805.1 Flavobacterium sp.
TCAGCGCTTATTATTTAGAAGCATTTTCCTGCTGTCCGTTGTATCTTTTGTTCCATTGCATTCCACAAAAGGATGCCGCTTCCATCAGGGCTAAGCAAACCGGAAACCTCAGATTATTTCAAGGTCAGCACGAGCAAACCACCAATAATCAGCGCGCCGCCAACAGCGGTTTTCCACGTAAATTCCTCATGAAGGATAATCAGCGAAAGCAAGACCGTAATGACGATACTGCCTTTATCAATAAGGGCGACCTGCGAGACGTTGCCCAATTTTACGGCCCTGAAATAGAAGATCCAGGAAAGCCCGGCCGTAATGCCTGAAACGGTCAGGATCAGAATGTCATTCCCCGAAAGGTTCTTGAAATCTTTGACCGACTGGAAAAACAGCGCATTGATGGCCACTATAATCACCACCGAAATCGTACGCACGGCCAAACCCGTGTCGCTACTCACATTCTTCAACCCCATTTTTGCGATTACTGAGGTGAGCCCGGCGAAGAACATCGAGATAAGTGCTAATATGACCCAATTTTTCATCATGGTAAAAAAGTTCCTGAGTAGCTAAGTTAGGGAGTTCCTGTTGAAGTCGTTTATAAAATAACAATGAAATTTTTAAATTTTACGATTTTAAGCTCAGGTGCTCAGTTACTCCCCCACAAAATTCTCATCCTTAAACCCAATCAAATACAATTTGTCTTTTGCGCGCGTCACCGCGGTATAAAGCCAGCGTATGTAATCGCGGTCGATGCCGTCGGGTAAATACGGCTGTTCGATAAAAACCGTATTCCATTGACCGCCCTGGGACTTATGACACGTAATCGCATACGAGAATTTCACCTGCAGCGCATTGAAGTATTCGTTTTCCTTAACCTTCTGGAATCGCTTGTATTTGGTGGTCTCGTCTTCATAATCTTTCATCACTTCCTCATAAAGCCGGTTCGATTCCTCGTAGGTTAGCGACGCCGATTCGCTCGTGAGCGTATCTAAAATCAAAACGGTCTCGAAAGGCTTCTGGTTCGGGTAATCAACCATACGGATCTTGACATTGGCGAATTTGAACCCATAGAATTCCTTGATATTGAACAATTCCAAAACCTCAATAATATCACCATTCGCAATAAAGCCGGCTTCGTCGGTTTCCTTGAGCCAGAAATAATTGTTCTTCACGACCATCAGGTAATCGCCGGTAGAAAGATCGCTTTCCTTATCGAGAATCCTCGTACGGATTTGCTGGTTGTAGGCATTCGCACGCTTGTTCGACCTGACGATGAAAGCCGTGTCCTCGATACTGTAATTGCTGTAGGCCGAATTGATCGCATCCTGGATGTCATAGCCGTCGGTCAATCTTACGATGTCTTTAAATTTCTTAAGGTCGAATTGGAAAGTATCAATAAAATGTTCCTTCAAAATGTCGCGCAGTTCCGTCGCATTGTATAGGATGCCGGAATTTTCTTCCTGCCTCATGACTTCGTCCAACTCGATAAAATCGACGTTCTTGTGGTAATTCATCGCAAGCGAATCGATGTTGAGCGCCGGACTTACGTCGAGATTCACCGGTGGCAATTGTGCCGTGTCGCCGAGCAGGATCATCTTGCAATTGGTTCCCGAATAGATGTAGGAAATCAGGTCGTCGAGCAAAGAGCCGTTTTCGTATAGTTTCGATTCGGAGTTCGTGTCGGAAATCATCGAGGCTTCGTCGACGATAAAAAATGTATTCTTGTGCTTGTTCTGCTGCAGTGTGAAAGAAACGCCGCCGCTACTGCCCTTTTTCGGGAAATAGATTTTTTTGTGGATCGTGAATGCCGGCTTTTGGGAATAGTTGGCGATGACTTTCGCGGCGCGGCCTGTTGGCGCCAGCAGCACATATTTCTTGTTGATTTCGGCGAGATTGTTTACGATGGTGGAAATGACGGTGGTTTTCCCGGTTCCGGCATAACCTTTAAGTACGAAGATTTCGTCGTTGTCCGGACTGGTGATGAATTCGGCGATCTTCTGGAAAAAGATGTCCTGCTTGAGCGTCGGCGCAAACGGGAAATTGTTTTTCAGGATGCGGTAGAAAAGGGCGGAATTCATGGTTTGGATTTGTGGTAAAGATAGTTTTTTAATAGAAATTTGAACGTTCCGGTGAATAAGGATTGAATAGTAATTTTGGATGATAGTTATTGCTCTCTAGCCCCGATTGAGGCGGCATCCTTTTGTAGCGCAGCGAAAAAAGATAGAGCCGAAAGCGGGACAAAAAGTACCGGGGAAAGATAAATATTGTGCTCCTTATAAAAAAATTGTAAGTTTGCGTGCATATGCTAGTCCACACTCCGAACATCACCGAAAAAAAATACAAGAAACTGTCGATTATGGTTTCGCTCTCGCATTTGTCTTTTTGCGTGACCGATACTTTGAACCACCGCGTGCTTGCGTTTCGGGAAGTCATTTTTGACAATCCGAACCATACGATGCCGGTCGAGGAATTGTATGGCGGCGCGATCAGGAACAATATTGAACTGACGGAAAAGTATGATGACATTCTGATCCTGCACCACAACAACCTTTCGACTTTTGTACCGACGGCGCTGTTCGACGACCATTTTCTGGGCAGTTACCTGCAATATAACGCAAAGGTTTTTGAGACGGATTTTTTCGCTTATGATGAGATTCCGGCCTATCATATGAATTCGGTTTATGTGCCTTACGTCAATATCAACAATTTTTTTATTGACGAGTATGGGACTTTCGACAGCAAGCATTCGCATACTATTTTGGTGACAAAATTACTTGAGGCTTCCAAAAATGTGGATGAGAAAAAGATGTTCGTGCATTTCAACCGCGCGCATTTTGAAATCATCGTGGTACAAAACCAGAACCTGCTGTTGTTCAATTGTTTCGAATACAAGCAGCCGGAAGATTTTGTGTATTATCTTTTATTTGCGGCAGAGCAGCTGAATCTGAATCCGGAGAGTTTCAAATTGGAATTGCTTGGCGATATTTCGGAAGACAGCCCGTTTTTCAAGCTCGCCTACAAATACATCCGGAATGTTTCATTATACGATACTTCCGAAACCCGTAACGACTTTTCCACAACCGACAACAGGAAACATTTTATCCTTTTCCATTCATGAGAATCATATCAGGGAAATACAAAGGCAGGCGTATTTTTCCACCCAAAAACCTTCCCGTTCGCCCGACGACCGACATGAGCAAAGAGGCACTTTTTAATGTGCTCAACAACCATTTCAGTTTTTCGGGACTCAAAGTGCTCGACCTTTTTGCCGGAACCGGGAACATCAGTTTCGAATTCGCTTCGCGCGGCAGCGACAACATCACTTCGGTCGACCAGGATTTTGGCTGTGTGAAATTTATCAAACAGGTCGCTGACGAATACGATTTTAACATCGCGGCGATCAAAAGCGAAGTCTTTAAATTTCTCGAAAGGAACAATTCCACTTACGATATTATTTTTGCCGATCCGCCTTACGGATTGGACCAGGCGACTTTTGAGAAAATTGTCATTGCGATTTTCGAGAAGAATCTTTTGGACGAAGCCGGAATGATGGTCATCGAGCATTCGAAATATACCAAGCTCGACCATCTCGAAAATTTCTCGTTTAAGAAAAGCTACGGCGGTTCGATTTTCAGTTTCTTTGAATTTGAGGGAAGTGATGTTTCAGATGATGAGAACGATGACGATGATGATTCTGAGGAAGAATAAACTACGATTCGATTTGTTCCGGATTATCAAAATCCGATTTTCTAAAATCATTTTCGCTAATCGAAATCACAATCGTCGCCACACTGTTTCCTATAAGGTTCGTAATGGCGCGCGCTTCACTCATAAACTTATCGACACCCAGAAGAAAGGCCAAACCTTCGACCGGAATTTTATGGATGGCGGTTAATGTGGAAGCCAAAACAATAAATCCGCTTCCGGTTACGCCAGCCGCGCCTTTCGAAGTGATCATTAATATGCCGATGATACTGGCGATTTCGAAAAATCCCAGATGCACATCATACAATTGCGCGATAAAAATCACCGCCATCGAAAGATAAATCGAAGTGCCATCGAGGTTGAAGGAATAGCCGGTCGGGATTACGAGTCCGACGACTGACCGGCCGCAGCCCATTTTTTCCAATTTCACCATGATGGATGGCAGCGCGGCCTCGGATGATGAAGTCCCGAGCACAATCAGTAATTCTTCCTTAATATAAGACAGCAATTTGAAGATGCTGATTTTGAAATATTTCAAGATGCTTCCGAGAATCAGGAATATAAAAAGCGCCATCGTCACATAAACCGCAAACATCAGTTTCGCGAGCGGAATTAAAGTTTCGAGTCCGAATTTCCCAATCGTATACGCCATTCCGCCGAATGCGCCGATGGGTGCGAGATACATCACATATTTCAATCCGAGGAAAACGATTTTGGAAGCGCGGCCCAGAACATTGATTGCCAGTTCGCGGTGCCTGGAATAATTCAAGAGGATTCCAATTGCGATTGCTGCGAGTAAAACCTGTAAAGTCAGGTTCGAAAGGAAAAAGTCAAGCCAGCTGAATCCGATTGCTTTTCCGGTATATTGCGACGGATCTTGTAAGGACAATCCTGATTTGTCGATTTTTCCGGGCTGTAAAACATACGCAACGGCAATTCCGATAGCCAACGCCAAAGTCGTCACGATTTCGAAGTAGACCAATGATTTGATTCCGATGCGGCCGACTTTCTTCAAATCGCCCATTCCCGAAATACCGAGGACAATCGTGAGGAAAATAATCGGGGCGATGAATAATTTGATGGTATCGACGAAAGTCTCTCCGACAATTTTCATCTGAATGCCCGTTTTCGGAAAATAATGTCCGAGGAGAGCACCGGTAGTAATGGCGACCAAAACCCAAAAAGTCAGGTTGGTGAACAACTTATATTGCCAGCTGCGTTTTGTGTCGTTTTCCATTGGTACAATTTAAAAAAAGTTAGCCACGAATTTCACAAATTTTCACAAAACAATTCGTGCAAAATTCGTGGAATTCGTGGCTAAAAAAAGCAGACCTGTAAGCCGGGTTCTGTATTCCGATGAATCGGAATCCTTATCATTTATCTAGGCGCACAATTACTCGTGAACTCAATCTTTCTACCCTTCGACAACGGGCGGGAACCCTTAAATGCCGATATACTTGAAATTTCACCGCATAGAGTTTACCTGGTTTCACTACAGCTTAACCTGTACATACTTTCTGTTGCACTTGTCCTAATTCCGATAAATCGGAACCGACGGATGTTATCCGCTATGCTTCCCTATGGTGTCCGGACTTTCCTCTCCCGCCCCCAAATACTTCAGGGCCGGCAGCGATAAGGCGGTGTGCGGTGCGAACTTACGACAAGTAATGCAGATAATATAACTTTAGGGTCGAATGATATAATTGAATACGGTTTCTTTCGCCGTAATTTTAAGGCTTTAAA
>DATHGE010000153.1:0-12523 GCA_035317805.1 Flavobacterium sp.
CGCAGCCAAGAAAAGCCATCAGGCAGAAAAGCAATAAGCAGTGCTTCATGTTGTTCAGTTTTCTGATGTAAGTTTACGTAAAAATATTTAAATGCGTAATTCGACATTGACGGGAAGCAACGCCGCTATAAAAAAATAAGCCAAAAACTATCGGCGCAAAAATGCCGCCGGAATATTTACTAATTGAAGTTCTCTGCCATAAGATCCGTATACAAGCGGCCGGTGTGGTTTGGGATAAAATGGGCATCATGTCCGTGGTTGGCTTTCATATAAACAGCGAATTGCAGGTCTTCAATCCCGTCGGCCGTCTTTCTGCCCGAATAGACATGCAGCGCCAGCGCATCTTCGGTTTCGACCATACCATCGGCCATCGCAAAGACCGTAAAATATTCCCCCGATCCTGATATTACGGCGAAATAATCCTGGCTTTGTTCCGTCCAGTTCGCCCCCGAAAAGGTAAAATGCTGTTTGTTGTTGTAATCACAGGTAAGCCCCGGGGCAGTCTGGTTTGCAAAAAGAAAGTAATTTTGCCCTGCATCGCTTCCCAAAGAGAAATCGCCCGGAACTGTCGTGGCGGTAAGTTTGGTCGGAGAAGATTTGTAACCACCCGTAATCTGCGGAGGCGTTTGCCCGAAGTGCACTTCGAGTCCCATCGCAACAACCGCATCATAAGCATCGGATCCTGCAAAGTCGCGTAAGAAAGCTTCCGTGCCTCTTTCGGGCTGTGGCGTCACTTCGGCTACCGGAACGGTGTCGTCATCGCTGCTGCATCCGGCAAACAGGATTGTGGCGAGGCAGGTAAAGAATAATTGTTTCATGTTTGTTTTGGTTTATAGCGGTTTCAGACAAACATAAATAAAAAATCCGCCAATTGGCGGATTTTTTTAATGGACAACTAATTATCCATTGTTAATTATCAATTATCCTTTGTTTTTATTTTCTTACAAATGGCGGTAATAATTTACTGCTTACTTCCCCAAAACCAATGCGGATCTCATTGTTCTTGCACCAGCCTTTAAATATCACGGTGTCATTGTCATTGATGAATTTCCGGTCGGTGCCGTCTTTCATCTTAATCGGGTTCTTTCCGCTCCAGGTCAGCTCGAGCATCGATCCGAAACTATCGGGTGTCGGGCCTGAAATCGTACCCGAACCCATCATGTCTCCCGAGTTCACGCGGCAGCCGTTTGAAGTATGGTGGGCCAATTGCTGGCTCATCGTCCAATACATGTATTTGAAGTTGGAATTTGAAACCACAGTCGCTTCACCGCCTTCAGGTTCTATGGAAACCTCGAGGTTGATATCGAAAGCATGCCTGCCTTTTTGCTGCAGATAGGGTAGCGGCGTAGGGTTTTGCTTCGGGCTTTTGGTGCGGAACGGCTCCAGGGCATCCATCGTTACGATCCACGGCGATACCGATGAGGCGAAGTTCTTCGCGAGGAACGGCCCAAGCGGTACGTATTCCCATTTCTGGATGTCGCGCGCGCTCCAGTCATTCAATAAAACCATCCCGAAAATATAATCTTCCGCTTCATGCACGGGGATGTTTTCGCCCATGATGTTGACATCGGTGGTAATGAAAGCGGTTTCCAATTCAAAGTCGATCATCCGCGAAGGCCCGAAAACCGGAGTCCTTTCTCCCGCAGGAACGGTCTGTCCCATCGGTCGGTGCACCGGAATCCCCGAAGGCACAATAGAAGAACTCCTGCCGTGATAACCTACCGGAATGTGCAGCCAGTTGGGTAAAAGCGCATTTTCAGGGTCACGGAACATCATGCCGACATTCGTGGCGTGTTCCTTACTCGAATAAAAATCGGTATAATCGCCGATAAGCACGGGAAGCTGCATTTCGATATCTGCCATGGGGCAGACTACGATTTCGCGGTGTTGCTTGTTGTCTTTGAGTTCTGAATTTCCATTCTCAAAGATCTCTGCGATGCGGTTCCTGACAAGGCGCCAGGTTTTCTTGCCGTCGGAAATGAAATCGTTCAGGGTGTCCTGCATGAACATATCGTCGGTGAGTTCGATGCCCTCAAAATAATTGAGCTGCTGCAAAGCACCGAGGTCAATCGCATAATCGCCAATCCGTGAACCAATCGTAACAACATCGTCTTTTGTAATGAATACGCCAAAAGGAATATTCTGTATGGGAAAATCGCTGTCTTCAGGTACGTCCAGCCACGATTTCAGGCTGGGATTGTTTGCGGATATTGGCATTTGGTGTTGATTTATTTGTTGAAAATTCAGTTATCAAATATATCATTATTGGTTAATCTTACAAACGAAATTCGTATTTTTGGAAAGTTTTTAACGAAATATTATCATATGCAGCACGACGAACAAATTTTCGATTTAATTCTCGAAGAACAGGAGAGACAGATTCACGGATTGGAGCTCATCGCCTCCGAAAACTTTGTGAGCGACCAGGTCATGGAAGCCGCGGGTTCCTGCCTTACAAACAAATATGCCGAGGGTTATCCGGGCAAAAGATATTATGGCGGCTGCGAAGTGGTGGATGTCGTGGAGCAGATTGCCATTGACCGTGCCAAAGCGCTTTTCGGTGCAGCTTATGCGAATGTACAGCCGCATTCGGGTTCGCAGGCCAATACGGCGGTTTATGCCGCGTGCCTGAAACCGGGTGATAAAATATTGGGTTTCGACCTTTCGCATGGCGGACATCTGACACACGGCTCGCCTGTGAATTTCTCAGGTAAATTATACAATCCTGTTTTTTATGGCGTAGAAAGAGAAACCGGACAGTTTGATTACGATAAGATACAGCAAATCGCTTCGGAAGAAAAGCCAAAAATGATCATCGCGGGCGCTTCGGCTTATTGCCGTGATATGGATTTTGAGCGTTTCCGGAAAATAGCCGACAGTGTTGGCGCTTTATTGCTGGCCGATATTTCGCATCCGGCAGGCCTGATCGCCAAAGGACTGATGAATGACCCGATTCCGCATTGCCATATCGTGACGACTACGACCCATAAAACCCTGCGCGGACCGAGAGGCGGCATGATTTTGATGGGCAAGGATTTCGAAAACCCATGGGGATTGACGACGCCGAAAGGAGAAATCAGGATGATGTCGGCGTTATTGGACCTGTCGGTTTTCCCGGGTACCCAGGGCGGCCCATTGATGCACATTATCGCTGCAAAAGCGGTGGCATTCGGCGAAGCCTTGACGGACGAGTTTTTCCATTATTCGATGCAGGTGCAGAAAAATGCCAAAGCGATGGCCGAAGCGTTCCTGAAAAGAGGTTATAACCTGATTTCGGGCGGAACCGACAACCACATGATGCTGATCGATTTGAGAAATAAGAATATCACAGGGAAAGAAGCGGAGAACGCATTGGTTCGCGCCGAAATCACCGTAAATAAGAATATGGTGCCGTTTGACGACAAATCGCCATTCGTCACTTCGGGAATCCGTATCGGGACTCCGGCCATCACGACACGTGGACTGGTGGAATCGGATATGGAAACGATTGTGGATTTGATCGACCGGGTTCTGATGAACCACACTAATGAGGAAATCATCGCGGAAGTTGGCGAAGAAGTCAACGAAATGATGAGTGACCGCGCGATTTTCGTTTTCTAAACAGCCTGTAACAAATAGATAAAACCTGCACTAATACTGCAGGTTTTTCTTTTTTATAAAGTTTTTCGTAAAATAAATAACCTAATAATTCATTCGTACGAAAAATTTCCTACCTTTGAAATATCAAAACAAGAATCATGGAAAAGAACATGCAGACCGAGCCTACAAAATCCGAACTGGAAATTCTCCAGGTGCTTTGGCAATTCGGGCCGTCAACGGTGCGTTTTGTAAACGACCAGCTCAATGAGCAGAAAAGGGCCGTGCAATATACGTCTACGCTAAAGCTCATGCAGATTATGGCCGAGAAGGAAATGCTCACCACCGACAAATCGAGCATGAAACACATTTACAGTCCGGCGATCGGGGAGAATAAGACCAAGGGTTTCCTGCTTGAGAAATTCGTCGACAATATGTATAACGGATCGAGCTCCAATCTCGTGATGCAACTGCTCGGAAACAAAAAGACGTCGCAACAGGAAATTGACGAAATCAGGAACATGCTCGACAAGCTCGAGAATAAATAGGCGTTTTAATCATCAATCACCCGAGGCGCAGCCGAACTGTTTGGAGCGCAGCGGAAAAAATCAACCAACAAAATCTTCAATTATGGAATTCAACGACATCTTACTAAAAGCCATTTCCTGGACGCTGGTGCATTCGGTTTGGCAGGGATTTGTACTGGCTTTGCTGGCCGGGATTGTAATCCTGTTGACGCGAAAATCTGCTGCGGCGATCCGTTACAACCTGCTTTCGGCACTGCTTGTTCTTTTTGTAATGGCTGCCGCGACGACATTTAATTATGAATATCAGGACAAGGATGTTGAAGTCGTTACGCGGTTCAACCTGCCTGAAGTTGTCGCCAATTCGGAAATGGGCAGCGTGATTAAGATCAACAGCACTTCGGCCATTTCAGATGTCATCATCAATTTTCTCAACGCCAATGCGAACTGGATCGTGATGCTGTGGTTCCTCATATTTGCGATAAAGGTGTTCGGCATCTGCAGCAGCTTCAGCCAGATTTACAGGATACGGAATTACAGGACATTGCCTGCGCCCGATCATTGGAACCAACGGCTGTTGGAATTAAGTCGGCGCATCGGGCTCCAAAAACACATCACCCTGCTCGAATCACAGCTTGTAAAAGTGCCTTCGGTGACCGGATTTTTCAAGCCGATGCTATTGGTTCCGGTTGGCATGTTTGCGAATTTGCCACAGGACGAGATTGAGGCGATCCTGCTGCACGAACTCGCACACATCAGGAGAAAGGATTATTTCATCAACATCCTGCAAAGTTTTATAGAGATTGTGTTTTTCTTTAATCCGGGCGTGCTTTGGCTGTCGTCTGTGTTGAAAGAGGAACGTGAAAACTGCTGCGACGATATTGCCATTTCGGCGACCGGAAATAAGACGCGTTTCGTGCATGCGCTCGTTTCTTTTGAGCAATACAACAGGAACAGCGAATTGGTTATGGGCTTTGGCGGCAACAAAAACCACCTGCTCAACCGTGCGAAGCGCATCATCCACAATAATAACAAATCCCTGAATGCGATTGAGAAAACGTTCCTTTCAATGAGTTTTGTCGTGGTTGCCATAGCGATGATTGCGTGTTCGAATGCGAAAATGGGCCACGGTGAAAATAGTCCGATGACTGCGGCACAAGTCAGGGAGGCCGACAGGGAAGCGACAAAAGCGGACAAACTGGCACAACAATTCGATTCCGAAGCCAAAAAAGCTGATGCCTTAGCAGATGTTGCAACAGCAACTGTCGATTCTGCCACCACGATCGCCAATGCCGCCGATGTTGCAGAACGTCAGGCAGATATCGACGCTGCGAAGGCCGATGTAGCAGCAAAAAAATATTCACAAACGGTACGCACCATAAATTCACAAACCAAAACAGACCAGTCGATTGAAAGCGAGACAGTCACGTATGACTCGGGATATCCGGTATCGAACAACCGCAATGTTTCCATCCGCACCGGCATTTCGGGCGAAAACCTTCCGGATAATATCAATGTCGACCAGTTGACCAGCAGTATCATTTCCGACCTGATCGCTGAAAACATCATCATTACGACGGCCAATCTTTCGTATAAACTTTCCGACAGCAACCTTATTGTCAATGGCATCGTGCAGCCCGAGAACAAATTCCGGAAAGTAAAGGAAAAATATATGAAACCGAATGTGCATGCCATCTGCTACAATTATGAGATTTCAAATAAGTTTTGCGTAGGCAAATAAATCGACAGCCCTAAAAAAATATCAATCAATCATCAATCAAAAAATGAATCTATGTATGACTTCTTTAAATGGAGCATGGTTTTCCTGCTGTGCTGTGGCTTTGCAAATGCTCAAAACGATGGAAAAATCACAGGGAAAGTCCAAACCCCCGATGGCAAGCCTGCCGAATCCATCACCATCACGTTGCTATTGGCCGACAATTCTATTGCTAAGATAGAAGCCACACAAGCTGACGGCAGTTTTGAACTGTCCAATCTCGAAGACAATACCTATCAGGTTGCGATTGACCATCCGGGGTACAAAACGTTTACGAGCCATCCGATCCTTATCAGCCAGCAAACAGTCGCACTTGACCCGATTGTACTGGAAAAGGAGCAGGCCAACACACTCAATGAAGTCAGCGTGGTCGGCAAAAAAGCCTTCGTCGAATACAAAATGGACAAGACCATCGTGAATGTCGATGCGATGCTTTCCAATGCGGGAACCGACGCGATGGAAGTGCTCGAGAAATCCCCGGGGATTGTGGTCGACCAAAACGGGACAATCACTTTTAAGGGCAAAAGCGGCGTCATGGTTTTTATTGATGACAAGCCGACTTATCTGTCGGGCGCCGAACTCGAGGCTTACCTGAAATCGTTGCCTGCAAGTACGCTTTCGCAGATAGAGTTCATGACCAATCCGCCTGCAAAATACGAAGCTGCCGGTAGCGCGGGCGTAATCAACATCAAAACCAAAAGGAGCAAATCCAAAGGCTTTAACGGCAGTGCGACTTCTAGGCTTTCACAGGGGAAACGCACGCACACCAGAAACGGGCTGAACCTCAATTACAAAAACGACAAGATCAGGCTGTATGGAAATGCAGGTTATGCGACGCAGGAATTCCTGACGGATCTGTATATTTTCCGCGATTACAAGAATGACGATGGGAGTACGAAATCGCTTTTCCACCAGAATACGATGATCGACAATACGGTGAATACCGGCAACGCGAAAATCGGGATGGATTATTATGCGTCTGAAAAAACCACCTGGGGCATCAGCCTGAGCGGGCTCACAAAAACGGGTACGGATAAATCCGATGGCAGCAGCAGGCTCACCAATGCGGCCTCGGTCCTGGATTCGACGATTATTGCCGACAATAAGGAAAAGAAAAAATTCAGGAACGGCGGCGTAAACCTGAATTACAGCCATGAATTTGACAGCATCGGGAAGAAATTCTCTGCCGATGTGGATTTCCTGACCTATTCGGACGACACCGACCAGCGTTATCGCAATTACATTTACCAACCCGACAATACGCTCAGCAGCAGCGATGAGTCGACAGGAAAATTGCCTTCGAAGATCAATATCTATGCGTTTAAGATGGATTATAGCAACCCGTTGAAAAAAGAGGCGCTTTTTGAAACCGGTTATAAGATCAGCTATTCCAAAACGGACAACGTTGCGGCATATGATGATATTTTTGGCGGTATTGCGGTTCCCAATTACGAGAGCAGCAACCATTTCAAATATGACGAGATGATCAATGCGGTTTATGTGAATTTCAACAAAAGTTTCGGGAAATTCTCATTCCAGTCGGGTTTGCGGCTCGAGAATACGGTGTCGAAAGGCAACCAGCTTGGGAATTTCGTCAAATCCGCTTCGGTTTTCAAAAAGGATTACACCAACCTTTTCCCGACCTTGTATGCGATGTACAAGCTCGATTCGCTGGGCAGCAACCAATTGGTGTTTTCTTATGGAAGGCGCATCAACCGGCCGTATTTCCAGGACCTGAATCCGTTTTTGAGCCCGCTGGACAAGTTTACCTTTTATTCCGGGAACCCGTATCTGAACCCGTCGTTCGCACATAATTTCGAACTTTCCTACCGACACAAAAGCCTTTTCAGTACGACGCTGAGTTATAACGACACGAAGGACAATATTGATGAGACCATCGAAATCAACAACGGGATTTACTACAGCCGTCCGGGGAATATCGGCAAGAGCCAGACGTTGAGCCTTAATGTGGAATCGGAATTCGATGTCACGAAATGGTATTCGGCGAATGTCTATTCGGAAGTCACGAACCTGCGCTATAAAAGCCAGCTGTATACCGAAGAACTCAATATTTCCGGGACATTCTTCTTTATATTGTTGAATAATAAATTCAAGTTGAGTCCGACCTGGTCGGCGGAATTATTCGGCAGGTACCTTTCAAAAGTCGAATCGGGGCAGGTGACGACCGATCCAAAAGGTACGGTTAATGTCACGATTCAGAAAAAAATCCTCGGAAATAAAGGCAGCCTGAAGCTCTCGGTCAACGATATCTTTTACACGAGCATCAACAGCGGCGTCATCAACAACCTGCGCAATACGTATGCGGATTATGAGAACCGCGGCGATACGCGTTATGCCGCGCTGACCTTTACGTATGGATTCGGGAAAAGCTTCGAATCAAAGAACAGCCAGGAACGGACCAGTGCCGAAAGCGAGCAGAACCGTGTGAAAAACTAAGGCAAATCTTAAGAAAAGTAGTTGTAAAATGTTGTAAATTTGTGTCCGTTTCGGGCACATTTTTTTTTGCCCAAAATTTAAAGTTATGATGTTACGACTACAATTGCCGACCGATCCGCGCTGGGTCAATATCGTTGAGAAGAATCTCGAGGAAATCCTGACGGACCACGCGTGGTGCGAACAGAAAGCCGCTTCGAATGCGATCACCATCATTACGATCAATTCGGAATATCCGGATCTGGTGACCGATATGCTGGCTTTGGCCAAGGAAGAGATCGAGCATTTTGAGATGGTGCATGAGATTATCAAGCAACGCGGACTCAAACTGGGGCGCGAGCGCAAAGACGAATATGTGGGCGAACTGGCGCAGTATATGAAACGCAGCAATACAGGAAGCCGGGTTTCGGGTTTTGTGGAAAGGCTGCTGTTTTCGGCGATGATCGAGGCCAGGAGTTGCGAGCGGTTTAAGGTGCTTTCCGAAAACATCAAGGATGAGGAGCTTTCAAAATTCTACCGCGACCTGATGGAAAGCGAAGCCGGGCATTATACTACTTTTATCACTTATGCCAGGAAATACGGGCATGGCATCGATGTGGAAAAACGCTGGCGGGAATGGCTTGAATTTGAAGCGTCGATTATCGCCAATTATGGGAAATCGGAAACGATACACGGATAATAATGGTGCGTTATTTTTCGTTAATTTAAATCTTATTTAGCGGCGCCAAAAGAATTAATAGTCAATGTTTTACTGTATATTTGTTAGGAATTTAAGTTAAATATTTATTAGAATTTTTTTATTTTTATTTTTCATTTATAATATTTGATATATATTTATACGATTTAGCTAAACAAAACGAACCAAACAGAATGAAGCTCTACATTAAATACGACGGAATTGTAGCCTGCAGAGTGATTCTTCAGGAACAGTTGGAAAAGCACAATGTAAAATACCAGCTACTCGATCTGGGTGAGATCGAAATTGACGGCGATATTGCAGAAGATAATTTTGCAGAACTCCAGGAATCGCTCAACCATTACGGTATTTCTATCCTGAACAACCAGAAAAGCCAGTTGATACAGCGAATTAAGGATGCCATTGTTGAGATGGTTTATGAAAGGGATAAATTGCCAACAACGACCATTTCGCATTACCTTTCGGAAAAACTGAATTTCAGTTATGGCTATATCGCCAATATTTTTTCGGAATATACCTTTACGTCAATCGAGAATTTCATCATCATCCAGAAAATCGAACGGGCCAAAAAACTGATTGTTGAGGAAGAGCTGACCTTAACCGAAATATCATACAAGCTCAATTACAGTAGCGTCGCGCATTTGTCAAGCCAATTTAAGAAAGTGACCGGACTGACGCCGTCGATGTTCAAAAGAATTGTAGACAAACGAAGATTATTAGTAAACCAAGTCGAATAAAAATAACCCCAATATGATTTCACATAAAGATCCAATCCACATTCTTCTTGCCGACGACGATGAAGACGACCGCAACTTTTTCAGCGAAGCCATAGCCGAGCTGAAAATGAGCAATCGTGTGACATTGTTTAAAGACGGGAAAGAATTGATGGAATATTTGAATCAGCCCGAAATAAAGACACCGCATATCCTTTTCCTGGATTTAAATATGCCCGGAAAAACAGGTTTCGACTGTCTCAAGGAAATCAGGACCAACAGCAAATTCAAGGAATTGTCCATTGCGATCTATTCTACCTCTTCGTCCGAAAAAGATATCGAGGAAACCTTTGTTGGCGGCGCAAATATCTACATCAAAAAACCAAACGATTTCTCCAAGCTGAAGAAAGTCATCAAGGATGTCGTAAACATTAACTGGCAATTCCATTCTTCCGGATTAAACAAAGAGACCTTTTTCTTTAGTATTTAATATGGGAATGAATGAAATCCTTAAGACTATATAAGCACGCACAGGTATTTAAAATCGCCTTAGGGATTGCCATCATCGTTATCGGTTACATCGCTTCGGTGTTTTATTCGAAGATGCAGAAACTCGACGATTCGGTAGAGTTGATTGCAACTTCAAACCAGACGCAGCTTGAGCTTGAGAAATTGCTCAGCATCATCAGCAATTACGAAACCAGCCTGCGCAGCTATATCATCACCAAGGACGAATCTTACCTTAAGGATCGTTTCCTGAACCGCGGCGAAATCGAGCTCAACATCAGGAAACTCAAGAAACTCACAAGCCACAGCCCTGAAGTCACCAAAGACCTCGACAGTCTCAAGGTAATGTTTAACAGGCGCTTCGATCTGTTCCGGGAAACGCTCACCATCGCCAAGGCAAAAAATATCGACAAGAACGAGCTCAACACCAAGCTGCTCGAAAGCACCGCCTATACCAACAGGATGCGCGAGGCGGTTTACAGGAGGATCAATTCGGAAGCCAAAAAACTACGCGACCTGAACAATACGCACCAATTTGAACTCGAAGATTCTATTATCAGTGCCTTCCTGCTGGTCATCCTGTCGCTATTGATTTTGCTGCTGTCGTTCAATAAGGTCAATGTCGATATTGACGAGCTCAAGAAAGCAAACGACGAATTGCAATTCCTGAACCTGTCGTTTAACAACGCCGAGAAAATTGCCGGTTTCGGACATTGGAAAGTGAATCTTGAAACCAATACCTATACTTTTTCTGATAACTATTACCGATTGCTGGGCGTGGAGCCGCATGCTTTCGAGCCCAACCTTGAAAACGCCACCAAATACATCCATCCCGACGATCTTGAATATGTGATGCAGACGCATCAGGATTCGCTGGTCAATCACGAATCTACCTCTATAGTTTCCCGGTTCCTGCCGGAAAACGGCGAGACCAAATATTTCAGGATCGTAGGCAGCTTTACACACAACAGCAAAGGACAGCTTGTGAAAGTCGGCGTTAATTATGACATCACCGACCTGTATAAAAAGACTGTCGAGCTTGAAGAAAACAACAAGGAACTGCAGGCGATCAATGATGAGCTCGAATCATTCAATAACATCGTGAGCCACGATTTGCAGGAACCGCTGCGCAAGATACAGATGTTCATCTCACGGCTCGAAGACGACGACGGCGGCGGACTTTCAGATCAGGGAAAAGACTATTTCACTAAGATACGCACCGCGGCCAACCGAATGCAGACGCTTATGATGGATCTGGTCAATTACACGCGCACGATCAAAGGCGATAAGACTTTTGTGAAAACCAATCTCAATAGCCTGCTCGACCAGATACTTTTGGATCTGGCCCTCAATATCGAAGAGAAAAATGCATCCGTAACCATCGGAAACCTGCCGACAATCCAGACGATTCCTTTCCAGATCGAACAATTGTTCATTAACCTGATTACGAATTCATTGAAATACAGCAAAGAAGACGTAGCGCCCGAAATCAGCATCACAGCCGAAAAGATCACCGAAAAGGAAACCTACCAGGATATCGATTTGACCGATAAGAAATACCATAAGATTGTCGTTTCCGATAACGGTATCGGTTTCAGGCAGGAATATGCCGAAAAGATTTTCGTGCTTTTCCAGCGATTGGAAACCGATGCGAAATATTCGGGAACCGGTCTCGGACTGGCCATCTGCAAAAAGATCGTTGAAAACCACAACGGTTGTATCAAAGTGAGGTCGAAACCCAATGTCGGCACCCAATTCAGTATTTATTTTCCTAAAAATGCCTAAATCAGATGATCCAGATAGTAGAAGCAACGCCCGCCGATTACGCCGTTATACGCCGCCTGGCTTATGAAATATGGCCCGGTACTTACGGCCACATCCTTTCCAAAACGCAATTGGATTATATGCTCGATGCTTTCTACTCGATTGAGAACCTGACGGAATGCGCAGCAAAAAACCATCATTTTTTATTGGTGAAAGACAGCCAGCGGGATATTGGCTTTATGTCTTACGAACATGGATACAAAGGCAAGCCGGCCACGCGGATCCATAAGATTTATGTCCTGCCGGAAACGCAGGGCAAAGGAATTGGGAAATTGCTGATTGAAAGGGCAGAAACGTTGGCCAAAGCTGCAAAATCAGACGTGTTGTCGCTCAACGTCAATCGGTTCAACAATGCGGTGTCGTTCTACAAAAAGTTGGGCTTCGGGATTGTAGGCGAGGAGGATATCGAAATCGGGCACGGTTACCTCATGGAAGATTTTATGATGGAAAA
>DATHGE010000154.1:0-8900 GCA_035317805.1 Flavobacterium sp.
CAGATTATCATATCTTAATCAATTACCAATCCAATAAAGCCGCAGCCGAGCAAACACTCGAAGCAGTGAAGGCGGCAGGCGCAACCGGCGAAATCATCCAGTTTAACGTGACTGATTTTGAAGAAGTGAAGGCCGCGCTCACGAAATGGCAGGACGCCAATCCCGAAGCGGTGGTGGAAGCGCTCGTCAATAATGCCGGAATCACCAAAGACGGATTATTCATGTGGATGAGCCCTGAAGACTGGAGCAGTGTGATCAATACCAGCCTCAACGGTTTTTTCAACGTGACGAATTTCTTCATACAGAAGATGCTGCGCAACAAATACGGGCGTATCGTCAATATGGTTTCGGTTTCGGGGGTCAAAGGAACTCCGGGACAAACCAATTACTCCGCCGCAAAAGGCGCCGTTGTTGCCGCTACAAAAGCGCTGGCACAGGAAGTGGCCAAAAGGAATATTACCGTAAATGCCGTGGCTCCGGGGTTTATCCGCAGCGACATGACCGCAGATCTGGATGAAAAGGAACTGATCAAGCTGGTTCCCGTAAACCGTTTCGGGGAAGCGGAAGAAGTGGCAGACCTCGTCAGTTTCCTGGTTTCCAGAAAGGCAAGTTACATTACAGGCGAAATCATTAATATAAACGGAGGTATTTACTCCTAACTATATTTTAAAGAGATAGAATGAACAGAAGAGTGGTTATCACCGGAATGGGAATTTATTCGTGCATCGGAACTTCACTGGATGAAGTGAAAGAATCCTTATACAACGGCAAATCAGGAATCCAATACGATGCGGAAAGAAAGGAATTTGGTTTCCGTTCGGCGCTGACCGGATTGGTTCCGAAGCCCGATCTTAAGGAATTGCTTTCCAGAAGGCAGCGCATCAGCATCGGTGAAGAAACGGAATATGCCTATATGGCAACGATCGAAGCATTGAAAGGTGCCGGAATCGATGACGCCTTTTTTGATACAAACGAGGTCGGAATCATGTATGGCAACGACAGCGTTTCCAAAGCGATCATCGAAGCCACCGACATTATCCGCGAGAAAAAAGATACGACGCTGATCGGTTCGGGTGCGATTTTCAAATCGATGAACTCGACTGTCACGATGAACCTTTCCACGATTTTTAAATTAAGAGGGATTAATCTTACGATAAGTGCAGCCTGTGCGAGCGGCTCGCATTCGATCGGATTGGGGTATTTCCTGATTCAGAATGGTTTCCAGGACATTATCATTTGCGGCGGCGCACAGGAAATCAACAAATATGCGATGAGCAGCTTTGACGGACTGGGTGTTTTTTCGCCACGCGAAGAAGATCCTGCAAAAGCGTCAAGACCTTTCGATGCTTCCCGCGACGGACTCGTTCCAAGCGGCGGCGGCGCTACCCTGATCCTCGAAAGCTACGAATCGGCCATGAAACGCGGTGCGAATATCATTGCTGAGGTTGTCGGTTACGGATTCTCTTCCAATGGCGGACATATTTCCACACCAAACGTAGAAGGCCCGTCTACGGCAATGAAAAGAGCATTGGAGCAGGCCAGGCTGAAACCTTCCGATATCGATTACATCAATGCCCACGCAACTTCAACCCCGGTTGGAGACGC
Source organism: Flavobacterium sp. (assembly GCA_035317805.1). GTDB lineage: Bacteria > Bacteroidota > Bacteroidia > Flavobacteriales > Flavobacteriaceae > Flavobacterium. The sequence goes on from DATHGE010000154.1 coordinate 1,606, forward strand.
CAATGAGGCCAAAGCGATTTTTGAGGTGTTCGGCGAAAGCAATCCGTGCGTAAGCTCAACCAAGTCGATGACCGGACACGAATGCTGGATGGCCGGTGCAAGCGAGGTGATTTATTCGATCCTGATGATGCAGCATTCTTTTGTTGCGCCAAACATCAATCTAGAAAATACGGATGAGGATTCTGCAAAATTAAATTTGATAAGAACAACGATAAATAAAGAAATTAATATATTTTTGTCCAATTCCTTCGGATTCGGCGGAACCAACTCGGCACTAATTGTTAAAAAGTTTAAACCATAATGGATAAAGAAGAAATTATTGAAAAGATAAACGGGTTCCTGATTGAGGAATTCGAAGTGGACGGAGCCGATATTCAGCCGGATGCGAACTTAAAAGACACTTTAGGATTGGACAGTCTGGATTATGTGGATTTGGTGGTTTCTATCGAATCAAATTTCGGAATTAAACTGGTCGAGGCGGATTTCGTAGGAATTTCGTCGTTTCAGACTTTTTATGACTTAATCGACAATAAATTAAAAGCCAAACAGTAGTTAATGGCGCAATGGGAAGGCAAATCGAAAGGGACCGTTCTGGGCTACAAGATATTTGTTTTTTTTATTAAAAAAGTAGGTGTCAGGGCTGCCTATTTTATCCTGATTTTTGTCGCTTCCTGGTATTTTCTTTTCCTCAAAAGAAGCAACCGTGCCATATTTTACTATTTCAAACAGCGCCTGGGCTATTCCTGGCTCAAGGCAAAATTATCGGTTTACCGCAGCTATTATACTTTTGGGCAGACGATTCTCGATAAGGTTTCCATAACCGCGGGGATGCGCAACAGGTTCACGTATGAATTTGACGGCGTCGAAATCCTCTACAAACTCCTCGAAGAGAAAAAAGGCGGCGTATTGATCAGCGCGCACATCGGGAATTTCGAGATTGCGGAATATTTCTTCAGCGAAATCGACCTCGAATGCCAGATCAATCTGGTCACGACAGACCTCGAGCATTCGGCCATCAAGAATTACCTTGAAAGCATTTCCAAAAAATCTTCCATCAAATTCATTATTATCCGCGATGATTTGTCGCATATATTTGAAATCAACGCGGCGCTGGCACGGAATGAGCTTATTTGCTTTACCGGCGACCGCTATTTCGAAGGTGTGAAATCGCTATCAGACGACATTCTCGGAGAAACCGCAAAATTTCCCGCAGGGCCATTTTTAATCGCCTCCAGGCTGAAAGTCCCGGTCGTTTTTGTCTATGTCATGAAAGAGCCAAACCTGCACTACCACCTTTATGCGCGTGAAGCCGAAGTGAAGCACCGCGACGAAAAGGGATTGCTCAAAGAATATATCAACAGCGTCGAATCGATGCTGAAGAAGTACCCGCTGCAATGGTTCAATTACTTCGATTTTTGGGACAAGCTTGAAAATCAGCGAAAAACCTGAAGATTAACAACTGTTCCAGTTATTCATTTCGTATTTTAGCCCAAAACCGCACTTTTATGGAAGCGTTCGACACAATTATTATCGGTTCCGGAGTTGGCGGCTTGGCTGCGGCAATTTGTCTGGCGCGCGCAGGGCAAAAGGTACTCGTACTCGAACAGCATTATGTTCCCGGCGGCTGGAGCCATAGTTTTACTTTGGGCGGACAGCGTTTTAGTCCGGGCGTTCATTACGTCGGATTGCTCGAGGAAGGCCATTCCACCAATGAATTGTACCGGGCTTTAGGGATTGCCAACGATATGGTATTTTTCCGGATGAAGAAAGACGCTTACGAACATTGCCTGATTAACGGCGAATATATCGATTTGCCTTCGGGTATCGAAAACCTCAAAAAGACATTATCCGACCGTTTTCCGAAAGAAGAAAAGAACATTAACGACTACCTGGAACTCGTCAGAAATGTCAGCATCGAACTCCAATTAATGCCAAAGCTGAAAGGCTGGTGGCAAAAAATCACGGTTCCTTTCCGCACGAAAAACTTTGGAAAGACGGCGCTTTTCCCATTAAAGAAAGTCATCGGCTGGCATATCAAAGACCCGTTGCTTCAGGCGGTTTTAAACATCCAATGCGGCGATCACGGACTTCCGCCAAAGACTGCCTGTTTTCCGGTGCATTGTTCGGTCATGAGCCATTATTTTGACGGCGGTTTTTACCCTATGGGCGGCGGCGGCGGCATTGTGAAAGCGATGACCAACGGCGTGAAAAAGCATGGCGGCGAAGTGCGCGTGAAGCAAAGCGTCGAAAAAATCCTGATTGAGAACAAGAAAGCGATTGGTGTCGGGATGAAAGACGGCACAAAAATATTGGCGAAAAATGTGATTTCAAATGCCGATCCGTCGATCACTTACCTCGATTTGGTCGGAAAGGAAAATATCAGCAAAGCATTGGCAAAAAAACTTGAAAAGACGAAATATTCAGTGACTTCGCTGATTTTATTTTTGACTTTGGATATGGATGTGACGCAATTCGGGATCGATTCCGGAAACATCTGGATGATGAAAGACGAAGACATCGATGCGCATTTTGATGATTTGATGAACAGCGACATTACGGCCGGAGATGCATTTCCTGCAGCGTTTATCAGTTGCACGACCCTAAAAGATCCGGTAAGTTTTAACGGCAGGTATCATAATTTCGAAATTGTGACCTATGTAGATTACGACAACCTTAAGGGATTCGCGGAAAATGGCGATTACCATGACGAAGCCTATCTGGCGTTTAAGGAAAAAGTCATTGCAAAACTGCTCAACAACATCGAGAATATCATTCCGGGAGCAAAAGAAAACGTGGTGCAAGCTGAACTCGGCACACCAAAAACCAACGAATTCTATATCAATTCCACTAAAGGGAATGTTTACGGAACAGAAAAAACGCTGAACCAGGTAGGCCCGTTTTCTTATAAAAACAAGACCGAAATCGAAAATCTTTTCCTTTGCGGCGCGAGCACATTGTCTCACGGCGTTGGAGGCGCGACACATTCGGGACTTGCGGCTGCGGCTGCGGTTTTGGGATGCCATACGGATGATTTCATGCTTGAAAATCCCGACCAGAAACTGCGCATTTATGACGCCGAAGATTCTTCGCGCTGGCCCGATTGGATTCATACCAAAAGATCAGATAAAAGAAGGACTTTCAAGGAAATAAAGGCCAATTAACAGATTTCTGCACTTTTTGGATTAAATTTGCAGCTGAAAAAATTTAAAGCATAATGAAAAACGTTCTGGTTATATGCTACTCACAATCGGGACAGCTAAAGGAAATCGCAAAAAATATTGCGAAACCGTTGTTGGATGATTCGGAAATCAATGTTGCTTTTCATGAGATTGAACTGGTGAAGCCATTCCCGTTTCCATGGGATAAAACTTCTTTTTTTGATGCATTTCCCGAATCCTTTTTGCAAATACCGGCGCCGCTCAAGCCGGTTCCTCACGAAATTATGCAAACGAAATACGACCTGATCCTGATGCATTATCAGGTTTGGTACTTATCGCCGTCCATTCCGGTAAATTCTTTTCTCAAAAGCCCTGAAGCCAAAATATTATTCAATAATACGCCGGTGGTTACCATCAGCGGATCCCGTAACATGTGGGTCATGGCGCAGGAAAAAGTCAAAACGTTGCTTAAGGCAAACAACGCAAAGCTAAGAGGCAATATCGCCTTGGTCGACCGTGTCGGAAACCTGATCAGCGTGGTTACGATTGTGGAATGGATGTTTTCGGGCGTAAAAAAGAAATATTTGGGGATTTTTCCATTGCCCGGCGTTTCCGAAAAAGACATTCAGGAATCGGGCAAATTCGGCAAAATCATCGCGTCAAAACTGAAATCAGATGATTTGGACAACCTTCAGTCAGAATTGCTCGCCAATGATGCGGTAAGGATCAGTCCGTACCTTGTTACGGTAGACAAAACCGCTAACAAAATCTTCAATAAATGGTCAAATATTATCAATAATAAAAAAAAATCAAGAAAATTCCTGCTGAAAGTGTTTTATGTTTATTTGTTCCTCGCAATTTGGTTAATCTCGCCAATTGTATATATATTGCATGTTTTTACGTATCCGCTAAAGAGGAATAAGATAAAGAGAGAAACTCAATATTTTCAGGGGATTTAGAAGATTAAAAATAATTATGTTCGAAGTATATATTACAAAAGCTGGAAAATATTTGCCAAATGAGCCTGTTTCTAATGATGAAATGGAAGATTATTTGGGACTTATCAATGATGCGGCGTCAAAAGCGAGAAGAATTATTCTCAGAAATAACAGGATTACAGGCAGGCATTACGCACTCGATAAAGAAGGGAAAGGGACGCACAACAACGCCGAACTGACCAAACTTGCCATTGAAAAATTATACGATGAGAATTTCACGTCAAAAGATATGGAATGCTTGTCCTGCGGGACTTCAACACCCGATAATTTTCTTCCTTCCCATGCGGCAATGGTACATGGATTACTCAAAAACCAATCGGTCGAACTCAACTCGTCAACAGGCGTTTGCTGTGCCGGAATGAATTCGCTTAAATTCGGATACCTTTCCGTTAAATCCGGAAATACACACAATGCCGTTTGCACGGGTTCTGAAAGGGTTTCCACCTGGATGATGGCCGACAAATACGAGCAAGAGGTAGTTAATCTTAAAAACCTCGAGGAGCAGCCGATCATCGCTTTCAAAAAAGACTTTTTACGCTGGATGCTTTCTGATGGCGCAGGCGCTTTTTTATTGGAAAACAAACCAAGAAAAGAGGGCGTTTCGCTCAGGATCGAATGGATGGATGCTTTTTCTTATGCGCATGAACTCGAAGCCTGTATGTATGCCGGCGGCGATAAGCTCGAAGACGGGAGCATCAAGCCATGGAGCGATTACGATCCGGAACAATGGCTTAAGGAATCGGTTTTCTCCATCAAGCAGGATGTCAAATTGCTCGATGAGCATATCCTGATCAAAGGCGCCGAAAGCATGAGCGACGCGATGCGAAAAAACAAGATTACTGCTGACGATATCGATTATTTCCTGCCGCACGTTTCGTCCCATTATTTCGTGGCCGGACTCAAAAAATCGCTCGACGAAAAAGGCGTAGGCGTTCCCGACGAGAAATGGTTTATGAATTTAGACCGTGTCGGAAATGTCGGCTCAGCCTCTATATATCTGGCTTTAGAAGAATTATTGAATTCGGGCAAACTCCAAAAAGGCCAGAAAATACTTTTATCGGTACCCGAAAGCGGAAGATTTTCGTTCGCTTATGCGTACCTAACCGTAGTTTAAAATGGAAGCATCAAACGCCGTTTTCGAAAAGGATTTTGTGGAAAATTTATTGCCACAGAAATTCCCTTTTGTAATGGTCGACAAGATGTTTTCGTATACGGAGACAACCATTGTATCCGGACTTCAAATCAAGGCAGACAACATCTTTTTTTCCGACGGGAAATTTCTTGAACCCGGACTTGTCGAACATATGGCGCAATCTGTCGCACTGCACACCGGTTATCAGTTTTTCCTCAAGAAGGAAGAAGCGCCAACCGGTTACATCGGTTCTATTAAGGAAATCGATATCAGGCAATTGCCGCATTTGGGCGACGAAATCAGATCGACCGTGACCATTTTACACGAATTTGCAGGGATTACTTTGGTTGATATTGTAACAACCCTAAACGATATCCAAATTGCCTCAGGGCAAATGAAAACGGTCCTGGCCAAATAGTTTCGCATGGAAATGGAACCAATCGATATCAAAAATTACCTGCCGCACCGCACGCCGATGCTAATGGTTGACATGATTCTCAAAATGAATGATGCCGTCGTTGAAACCGTTTTCGAAATCAAAAGCGATAATATCTTTCTCCAAAACGACACTTTCGTGGAAGCCGGACTCATCGAAAACGCCGCACAGACTTGCTCGGCCATCGTCGCCAAAGGCTATTATGTGGACGAAAATAACGAAGACAAGGAAAATGTTGATGTCATCGGATTCATCAGCGCACTCAAAACCCTCAAAATTTACAGCTTGCCAAATGTCGGCGAAACCATAATCACTGTGGCGACCTTCGTTTCCCAATTCGTTACCGACGATTATACGCTGTGCACCATGAACTGCAAAACGACGCACAAAGGCGAACTGCTGCTCGAAGGCGAAATCAACTTATTTATTCAGGAAGTTTCCAAAGATACCGCTGCAAAAGCGGCTTCCAAATAAGGAATAAAACCGTTATCTTTGTCAGGATAACAAAGCATCAATTACATGAAAAAGAACGAAGTACCGCAGGATGAGGGCAATCTTTCCAAAAGCAATATGAAAGAGCTCATTTATGCGACTGATGAAGAAGGAAATTACACTACTGCCCTAAGCACCGGATGGGAACCCAAGACCATTGCGCTTACCAATTCCATTGACGATATCAACGAACGCATTGCCGAGGCAAAAACGAAGGTAAAAGAAGGCAAATGCAGCCCGATTGTTTATTTTATGGAACTCAATAAAATGGATTTGCCAATCCTGGCCAGTTATGTAGGGATGTGGAAATGGCGCGTCAAAAAACATTTCAAGCCAAAAGTCTTCGCAGGATTGAGCGATCGCGTATTGCAGCGTTACGCCGAGGCATTCAATATTTCAACAGCCGAATTAAAAAAATTTAAAGCCGATTAATGGAAACCAATTTCATACACCATCAATCTGCACATTGCGAAAACGGCGTTGCGTCGAATTTGCTCAGGCACAACGGACTTGATATCAGCGAGCCTATGGTTTTTGGGATCGGCTCGGGGCTTTTCTTTGTCTACCTGCCGTTCGTAAAGGTCAACCACGCTCCGGCTATCAGCTACAGGCCGCTGCCGGGTTCGATTTTCAACAAGGTCGCTAAAAGGCTTGGACTCAAAATAAAAAGAGAGAAATTCTCAAGCGAGGCCAATGCCAATAAAGCTTTGGATGAGAATCTAAAAAACAATATTCCCACAGGCTTGCAGGTTGGCGTTTACAACCTGACCTATTTTCCGGACGAATACCGCTTCCATTTCAACGCCCACAATCTGGTGGTTTATGGGAAAACCGACACCGATTACCTGATCAGCGATCCGGTGATGGAAACCGTGACTACCTTAACCCACGATGAACTCAATAAGGTGCGTTTTGCCAAAGGCGCTTTTGCCCCGAGAGGCCAGATGTATTACCCGATTCAGGTTCCTGTCGCGGTAGATTTTGCCAAAGCGATTACCACGGCGATTAAACAAACCTGCCGCGATATGTTGGCCCCAATGCCGATTATAGGTGTGCGCGGGATTCGTTTCGTAGCCAGG
>DATHGE010000155.1:0-7975 GCA_035317805.1 Flavobacterium sp.
TAATCTGGACTTTTATCAGGAAATGGTGAAAGGACTGATTATCGAAAACGGAAAATTAAAAGGAATAAAGACCTCTCTGGGAGTTGAAATTAAAGCCAAGTCGGTTGTGTTGACCAATGGGACGTTTCTCAACGGATTGATTCATATTGGCGAAAAACAATTTGGCGGAGGCAGGGCCGGAGAAAGCGCCGCTTATGGAATTACGGAAGATTTGATAGCTGCCGGTTTTGAATCGGGAAGGATGAAAACGGGTACGCCGCCGCGTGTTGATGGAAGATCGCTCGATTATTCCAAAATGAATGAAGAGAAAGGCGACGTCAAACCCGATAAATTCTCTTATTCCGATTTGACAAAACCATTGGCATTTCAGAAATCATGTCATATGACTTATACTTCACTTGAAGTTCATGATATTTTGCGCGAAGGTTTTGACCGTTCGCCGATGTTTAATGGTAGAATCCAAAGCCTCGGACCGAGATATTGCCCTTCAATTGAAGACAAGATTAATCGTTTCGCAGATAAGGAAAGACACCAATTGTTTATAGAGCCGGAAGGCTGGAATACCGTTGAGGTTTACGTAAATGGATTCTCGACTTCTTTACCCGAAGATGTGCAATTTAAAGCGCTTCGTTCGGTTGTTGGTTTTGAAAACGTGAAGTTTTTCCGCCCTGGATATGCAATTGAATATGATTATTTTCCGCCGACACAATTGAAGCATACGCTCGAAACTAAACTGGTGGAAGGATTGTATTTTGCCGGACAAATTAACGGAACAACCGGTTACGAAGAAGCAGCTTCCCAAGGATTGATGGCTGGAATAAACGCTGCGTTGAAAGTCCAGGAACGCGAGCCTATGATATTAAAAAGAGACGAAGCCTACATCGGCGTTTTAATCGATGACTTAATTACGAAAGGCACCGAAGAGCCCTATAGAATGTTTACTTCGAGGGCAGAATACCGGACATTGTTGCGTCAGGATAATGCCGATTTCCGATTGACGCCGATGTCACATGCCATTGGTTTGGCTTCTGAAAAGCGCTTGCGCAGAATGGAACATAAGCTAAATGAATCCGAAAAGATGGTTGCCTTTTTTAAAGAAACAAGTGTTTCGGTTGCCGAAGTAAATCCTATTTTGGAAGCCAAAGAAACCGCGACAATTTCACAATCGGATAAAATGTTTAAGATATTTTCGCGTCCGCAAATTGATTTGGAAGACATGATGAAATTTGAAAAAGTCAAACAATACGTTGAAGAAAATGACTTGGATCAGGAGATTTTAGAACAAGCTGAAATCCAGGTGAAATATTCAGGATACATCGAAAAGGAACGCAACAACGCTAACAAACTCACGCGTCTTGAGGATGTCAAAATTCCGGAATTCTTCGACTATGAGAAAATCAAATCCATGTCGATTGAAGCCAAACAGAAACTGGGCAAGATTCGTCCCGTAACTATTTCGCAAGCTTCGCGCATCAGCGGCGTTTCTCCAAGCGATATTTCAGTATTGTTAATCTATATGGGAAGATAATGTTCCACGTGAAACTAAATATAAAAAACCACGCCCTTAAAGGAACGACAATGATGTTGTTTCTTTTTTTTACTTTGACAGGCTGTGTAGGAGCAAGGCAAACCATCCAGATTCCGGATTACATTCTCGTTCCAAACGGGAAAGAAGATGTCGCCGGAAAAAGCCTGACCGCTTTCATTTTCGAAAACAACATTAAGCACTCTCAGATTGAAGAATATCTGGCAGCCAAAATAAATTCCGGAAATTATTTTGAAAAAGAAGTCTGGGTGACCATTGACAAAGACCGATACAAACTCATCATTTATGATAGTACCGACTTCGAAAAGTACTTCGGCAGCGCCAATTATTCGCCGATAAACGAAGAGGCGAAAAACGACAACTATTACAGTCAAAGAAAATTTATTGCCATTTCAATGATCAATGCTTACAATGAAGATTGCTTAAAGGATAATTCGCTTTTCCAAAACGTTGCTGTAAAATACCTGAAAAATTTAAAAGACGAATACGTAAACCGATAATGAATAACTCCAAAGACAAATTATTCCTGACGGTAAAAGACCACTCGGTTTCTGGTGAAAACTTCGAATTGTTTCGCGATGATATACTCGATTTACTGATTACAAATCCACAACCAGATGAAAAGAACCTTCCGGGATATTACGAAAGCGACGATTATATTTCGCATACGGACGGCAAACGTTCTCTGTTTGAAAAGGCCTATCATTTTATCAAAAATATAGCCTTAAAGAGCAAACTCGATTTGATCAATTCGCTTCAAAAAGAAAGGGGAAACTTGTTGGATATTGGCGCCGGAACAGGAGACTTTTTATTAGTCGCAAAAAATAACAGTTGGAAAACGACCGGAATCGAACCAAGCGAAAAAGCCAAATCCATTGCGCTGAAGAAAGGCGTTTCATTTGTTGAAAATACAAAAAACTTAGATAGCCATTCTTTTGACGTTATAACGATGTGGCATGTTCTCGAACACATTCCGAACCTCGATGAGCAGATTAAGGAATTGAAGCGATTGCTCAAACCAACTGGAATAATATTGATTGCAGTTCCGAACTTCAACTCCTATGATGCGAAACACTATGGTATTTATTGGGCAGCTTTTGATGTACCGAGACATTTATGGCATTTCTCCAAAACGGCGATCCGGAAACTTTTCGAGAAGGAAGATTTAGAATTGGTGCAAACCCTTCCGATGAAATTTGATGCGTTTTATGTTTCGCTGCTTTCTGAAAAATACAAATCGGGGAAAATGAATCTTATCTCCGCTTTTTTTATCGGATTGCAATCGAATTGGAAAGCAAGGCAGACAAAAGAGTTTTCGTCCCATATTTATGTCATTAAAAACGCTTAAAATCCAAATAAAAGGCGCTATTGAAACGAATTCAGCGCAAAGATGCAGATTGTTTCCAAAAACAAAAAGATTGTTTAAAACGCTTTATTTGAAAGCACTTTCAATAATTCAAATCAATTCATAATCCAAACCAAATAGTCAAACCTTATAGTTAACGAAACCCCAAACTTTTTGCGATTACAGGTTTATAATACAAATTTTTATACTTTTGAAACCGAATTAAAAATCAATAGAAAAACAAGAATGAAAAAAACCTTATTAATTATCGCGCTCGCTGTTTCGATTGTTTCCTGCAATAATACTAAATCAGCCGAAGTAAAGGAAATGAAAACAGCTTATGTCGATACTTCAAAATTACTTGAAGAGTATACCGAGGCGAAAGACATCGAAGCAAAATACAAAGCCAAATCGGATGAAATGGGCCGTGAACTCGAAGGTGAGGTCAACAAATTCAAATCGGAAGCCGCCAATTTCCAAAAGAACGCACAGACAAACGGACAGGCTTGGGCACAGCAAAAAGGCGCCGAATTGCAAAAAAGGGAACAACAGCTCAATTATGCGCAGCAAGCCATGATCCAGCAATTGCAACAGGAAAGCGGTACCGAAATGGATACGTTGGTTAAAGGCGTGAAGAAATTCATCAAAGAATACGGCAAGAAAAACGGCTATGCTTATATCTACGGAACAGGTGAAGCGGTTTCAATCCTGTATGCCGAAGACAAATACGACATCACGAAAGACATCATCAAATTGCTCGATGAGAAATACAAAAGCGGGCCAAAGAATGAAGCTAAATCCGATGTGAAAGCCGAAGCGAAAAAAGAAATCGAAGCACTCGAAAAAAAGAAATAAAATAAGATCCCAATATCCAATGCCTTCATCTTTCGGTGGAGGCATTTTTTTTACAGACAATTGAAAAACAATAATCTGTCGCCGAATTTCAAAAAAATGGATTATTTTTATCCGATAAATTATACGCCATGGAAACCTTATCTGATGCCGCATCCTATACCTTACGGTTCATCAACCAAACCCACCGCTCGATATTCCTGACCGGAAAAGCCGGAACCGGAAAAACGACACTTCTACGCGAAATCATCAAATCGACACATAAAAATGTCGTCGTTGTCGCGCCAACCGGAATCGCAGCGCTTAATGCCGGCGGCGTAACAATCCATTCGATGTTCCAATTGCCTTTCGGCGGATTTCTTCCCGAAGACCGCGCGCCGCATTTTTCCGACAGCGTCAAGTTCGAAACCAAAGCCACATTGCGCAGGCATTTCAAAATGAGCGGACTCAAGAAAGCGGTCATCCGGAATATGGAACTGTTGGTGATCGACGAAGTCAGCATGCTGCGCGCCGATTTATTGGATGCCATCGATTTTATGATGCAGTCCGTCCGTAAAAAAAGCAGTCCGTTTGGCGGTGTCCAGGTCTTGTTCATTGGCGATCTGCTGCAGTTGCCGCCGGTGGTGAAGAATGACGAATGGGAAGTGTTGCGGAAATATTACAAGGGGAAATTTTTCTTCCATTCGCACGTCATCCAGCAAAATCCGCCACTTTACATCGAGCTTTCGAAGATTTTCAGACAGACGGACGAGGATTTTATTTCCATACTGAACAACCTCAGGAACAACCGGATTTCCCAAAACGATATCGCCGTCCTGAACCAATATGTCAAGCCCGATTTTGACCTGAAAGCTAATAAAGGCTACATTACATTAACGACGCACAATGCCAAAGCCGACGCGATGAATGCCCAGTCGCTGGCCGATCTGGAAGGAAAACAAATTACTTTCAAGCCTGAAATTGTAGGGGATTTTCCTGAAAAAATTTATCCGGTAGATGAGAATTTGCTTTTGAAAATCGGTGCGCAGGTCATGTTTGTCAAAAACGACCAGTCGTTCGACAAGAATTATTTCAACGGAAAAATGGGCGTGATCAAATCGCTTTCCGAAAATGAAATCCTTGTCAATTTCCCCGAAGAGAACAAAACCATTGAAGTGGAACGTTACGAATGGCAGAATATCCGCTACAATGTCAATGAAAATACTAAAGAGATTGAGGAAGAAGTACTCGGGACTTTTGTCCATTATCCGATAAAACTCGCCTGGGCAATCACCGTCCACAAAAGCCAGGGGCTGACATTTGACAAAGCGGCGCTCGACGTGTCGCAGGTTTTCATGCCCGGGCAGGCGTATGTCGCATTATCGCGTTTGCGGTCATTAAATGGGCTTATTTTGCTTTCTCCGCTCCAGATGAACGGCATTTATAACGACCAGGATGTCATGGATTACTCAATGAACAAGGCCGATGCCGATATTCTGGAAAATTCGTTGCTGCATGAAACCAGACATTTCATCCGCAACTACCTGAAAAGCAGTTTCGACTGGAACGATTTGGCGCAGGAATGGAGAAACCATCGTTACAGTTACAATGAGGATGCAGAAAGGTCAGAAAAATCGAAACACGCGGCCTGGGCCAAAAAACAATCGGATGAAATGGGCGAATTGCTGGAGCCATCCGGAAAATTTATGTCGCAGCTTGACAAGCTTTTCTCGGACGAAAATGCCGACCTGAATTTTATTTCCGAAAGGGTAAACGCAGCCTTCGATTATTTCATCAAACCCATGGACAAGATGGTTTCGGAAGTTTTATGGAAAATGGAAGAAGTCAAACGCATCAAGAAAGTGAAGTCATTTTTTGAGGAACTGGCCGTTTTGGAAGAATTGCAGACCAAAGCCATCATCCAGCTGCACAAGGCCAAAATTTTGATAAAAACGGTCGCCGCGGGCAATGAAATTTCAAAGGAAAATCTCGACGTTTCCGAAATTCGAAATTACAGGAACCACAAAATCGAAACCATACAGGCCGAATTCAAAGCCAGCAATGTGACGCTGATTGAGGATGAAGCCGATGCCGAAAGGTATGTTTCGAAGAAAACTTCCAAAGTGAAAACACCGAAGAAAAATACAATCCTGGAAACTTTCGAATTGTGGCAGCAGAAAAATTCGATCAAGGAAATCGCTGCAATCCGGAAACTGACGCCGCAGACCATTTCGAACCATTTCGCAAAACTAATCCAGATTAAAGCGCTGAACATTTCAGAGATTTTCCCGGAAGATAAGATTGCCGAATTGGCTAAGGCATTCGAAGGTTACGCCGAAGATTCGCTCAACGGCCTCAAGGAACAATACGGAAATAAATTTACGTGGGACGAACTCAAAATTTTTAAAGCCAGCCTTTCGGTTTAGCTGAGCCAGTAGACAGCTAAAATCGCCGGAATGAAATAAATCACAATGGTCCTGGCACCTTCGTAATCCTTGGCAAGCCTTTGCCCGTAGAGCAGCATAATCAGCGTGATGCAGGAGAAAATGCCGCCATAGAGTCCGAAAGTACGCTCATTATTTATGAGCAATTGAATACAGCCGACGATGCATAAAATCCCCGAAATTAATTCGAGAACCAGGATATGAAGCAGCGCCAGGTGCACGTATTTCTTAAGTGATGTTTGCGCAAAATGTTCCCGTAGAAATTCAATATTCCCTTTCCAGTCCATGACTTTGTCGTAACCGGATTGTATGAATGTCACCGCAAGCAAAACCAGAACTAAAATCGAGGCAATATTAAACATAAACTATTTTTTATGGATTAAACGCGTCAGTTTTATTGATAGATCGGTCAGGATGATCTTGGCGTTCCCATTGCGTTCGATATGATAAACCGCATCGGAAAGCTCCCGAAAGATATCATTTATATTGTTACCGTTAACGAATGGTGCGAAATTCTCAAGCTTGAATTTTTCGATTTTTGGCTCCATATAAACCAGATTGGTCGTCTGGTAATTGAGCAGCAGCGCCTGTCGGAACATGTCGATGCAAAAATGCAGGAATTTCTTTTGCGTTTCGCGCCCCAGCCCGGCGATTTGTTCGCTCCAGGCAATCAGGTCATTAATGGCGGCGGCATTTCCTTTGGCACGGAAAGCCCCGCGGACCCAGTCGACGAACCATTTTTCAAAAACCACATCTTCGCCATCTTCCTGCAGCAATTGCAGCGCTTTGTTGAAATTGCCCTGCGCCTGATGTGCAATTTTGGCAGCCATTCTCGACTCTACATTTTCACGTGAAACCAACGCATCGGAGATCACTTTATCACTCAGGCGGTTGAACTGCAAAACCTGGCAGCGTGAGCGGATCGTCTGGATAAGGTCTTCCTCGTTTTCGGCAATCAGAATGAAAAGCGTTTTATCGGAAGGCTCTTCGAGCAGTTTTAATAATTTATTCGATGCGGAAATGTTCATTTTTTCCGCCATCCATACGATCATAATCTTGTAGCCGCCTTCATAAGACTTTAAGGCGAGCAATTTGAGGATTTCCGAAGCGTCTTCCACCCGGATTTCGCCCTGTTTGTTCTGCACGCCCAACGTCCGATACCAATCGAATAAGCCGGAATACGGATTTTCGGCCAGAAACTGCCGCCAGTCGGAAATAAAATCGAGGCTTTTGGGTTTGGTCTTGACATCTTCGGTCGTTACCGTCGGATAGATGAAATGCAGGTCAGGATGCGAAAGATGCTCGAATTTAAGATTGCAGGCTTCATTTCCATCGGCGTTTTCACTGCCAGCATTGCTGCACAAAATATATTGTGCATAGGCAATCGCCATAGGTAAAGTACCGCTGCCTTCGGGCCCGACAAACAATTGCGCGTGCGGAATCCTTCCCATGGAAGCGCTTTTGACCAAATGGTTTTTGATGTAATCCTGTCCTAAGATTTCTGAAAACTGCATGAGGCAAATATAACAGATTTAAACGGGAGATTAAAAATTGCTTTTAAGATCTTCGAGCAAAACAATTTCATTTTGGAGGCTGATGACGCCGCGTCTCGGGCGATCGAGATCCAAAGTGATATAAATGACGACAGACGTCAAAAGGCAGAATCCAAATACAAAAAATGGCTCCAGTTGCTTTTTAAAGCCAGAGCTGTAGCCGATATAAAACGAAATCACTACTGAAAAGAGCAACAGCAGCCACACAATCGATTCGGGAACCGAAGAATTATAGGCCGCATTCGTGGTCGAAGCG
>DATHGE010000156.1:0-12389 GCA_035317805.1 Flavobacterium sp.
CGTAAGAGAAAGTCTCGCAAGCTGTTGGCGTTCCGTTGTATTTCATCGAAACACGCATTCTTGTCGCTCCCAAAGTTGCAGTCGCCGGAATCGTGATTGATCCTGAAACCGGAGTCGTTTTCGAGGTCGCTTTCGTCCAAACCGTTTCGCCCGAATCGCTGAAATCGCCATCCTGGTTGTAATCGATAAAAACGGCATAACCTTCTGTGTAAACCGTACTTGTCCATTGCGGTGTAATTGTAATGGTGTATGCAGATCCGCGGTTTACATTGGTTGAGATGGCAGTGAAATTGGTATAACCCGTTCCGCCAGTCGACGTATTGTTGATGGTGTTGAAAACTACTTTGCCGATTTTCTCATCCGTAACGGTGTTTCCTTGCGACGTGCAATAAGTTAGGATGACAGATAGAGTCGTAACATTTACCGTGTTGCTTTGCGCGGAAACATTTCCTGCAGCATCTTTCGCCACAACATAGAAGGAATAAGCGGTTGCAGCAGTCAGCCCGGTCACGGTGTAAGAAGTTGTCGTTACCGTAGCTTTGAAAGCACCGTTTTGGTATACATCATACCCGGTTACCGCAACGTTGTCTGTTGAAGCAGTCCAGCTTAAGTTAGTCGCCGCCGCCGTAGTTCCTGAAGCAGCAAGGCTTGTTGGGGCAGAAGGCGCTGTCGTATCTGCTACCGGAGCCAGAGTCGTTACGTTTGCCGTATTGCTTGCAGCAGAAGCGTTTCCGGCAGCATCTTTCGCTTTTACCGTAAAGGCATAAGCCGTTGAAGCGGTCAATCCGGTTACGGCATATGTAGTTGAAGCGGTATTTGCTTTGAAAACACCATTCTGATAAACATCATAACCAGTTACAGCAACATTGTCTGTTGAAGCAGTCCATGCCAGATTGGTTGTGGTTTGCGTAGTTCCTGAAGCGACAAGGCTTGTCGGAGCCGATGGCGCAACAGTGTCTGATGAACCCGCAGTAATCGTGAAATTGGCATTAGAAACATCAAAGAAAATATGATTCGTTCCCTTTACCATAATCCTGTTCTGCGTTCCTGCTGTATTCGGAATCGTGACTGCCTGTGTTCCGTCATTTGGCGTTGCTGCCAATAAGGTTATTGGGAAAGTGTTTCCGCCATCAGTAGACAATAAGATATCGACATTGGCACAGTTTACGCCGTTTGCAGTAGTTCCTGCCACAGCCCATGTTATGGTTTGTGAAGATCCGCCAACATAAGAAACCGCCGTATTTGGAGAACTTACGGCAAACGGTCCTGCAGTCGCATTCACAGTCACTACCATGTCGTCGCTGTTGTTTCCTGAACCGCCAGCCCTGTTATCGCGAACCGTTACGCGGAAATTCAGTGTTCTGGCCACAGAAGATAATGCTTCCACAACCAATTCAGTTCCATTTGTAATGGTCGCTCCGGTTAAAACAGATGACATTTTTGGGAAATATCTTGTCGGTGAAACCGTTGGGTTGTAAGACCTGAAATTCACACCGCTTGTTTTGGTCGCACTCGGATTTGTCGTAGCGGTTTGCGAATCCATTTCTTCCCAGTCAAAGGTTAACGCATCGCCATTGGCATCAGTTCCGGTTCCTGTCAGCATAAAAGGCGTGCTTTTCGGAATCGTATAATCCAATCCTGCACCCGCAGTCGGGATTGCGTTTCCTGTCGCCGTTTTCACCGGACAGGTTTTCGCCTTGATGTTGTTCGTTACTTGTTGGATGCTTACCGCATGGAAATACGGATCAGAATGAGGCTGCACGTCTTTAGCAGTGATTCCCGCGTAGCCCATAATCGTTGAGCCGCTTCCAGGTTCCATCTGAACGCCGGTGCCTTCGTTGCTGTGTGTAAAAGTGTGGTTGGCCCCGAATTGGTGGCCCATCTCATGCGCTACATAATCGATGTCGAAGTTATCACCTGACGGGATTCCGTCTCCCGGAGAAGTAAACCCGCTTCCTTTAGATCCGTTGCTGCAAATACAACCGATACAGCCGGCATTTCCGCCGCCGCCCGAAGCGCCAAATAAGTGTCCAATATCGTAATTCGCTTCACCGATAACGGAAGTCAAAGTGCTTTGCAATTCAGAATTCCACGCGCCGCCTGCTCCTGTTGAAGCCGCAGAATATGGATCTGACGATGCGCTGGTATAAATCACCGCGTCCGTGTTGGCAATCAATACCATCCTTGCAGCGAAATCTTTCTCAAAAACGCCATTCACACGGGTCATCGAATTGTTGATTGCAGCTAACGCGAGTGCTTTCGTACCGCCGAAATACACGGTATATTCTCCCGTTACCGACATCGCCAGACGGAAAGTACGCAAGAAAGCATCATCGGCATTTGGCCTGGCAACGCTTATATTCGTATCAGCCTGCGCCTCGTCGATCACTTTACATTCGAAAGTGCCTTTTGATGGTGCTTTGTCTGATTTTCTGTAAACGGTATACGAACTCAAATCCGTAGTATAGGGCTCAATAAATTCAGCCGATTGGTCTGCCTTGATTACCATGGTCTGCAATCCAAGCGGCGAAATGCTGAAATAGATAGTCGATGCCGGGTTTTCAATACCCTGACCGATATACGATTTGATTTCAGGATATCTTGCCGCGAGCGCCGGATCCATATTGGATGATTCCTGGATGCGGAAATTTTCGAGCTGCCCGTTGGCATTCGGGAATGAAACAATCACATTGGATGATTTCATGTCGGAAGCAAAGCGCTTTGGTGAGTTCGTGAGCTTTTGCTTCAGGCTCGTCATGTCGAGCTCAAACAATTGTGGGTTAGTAATTCTTGTTTTGTTTTCGAAAACGACCGCATCTGTTTTTTGCGAGGTCGATTTCCATAAAGTTTTTCCAGCCTGGGCAAAAGAAAAACTGGTGAACGCAAGTAATGCGATCGAAAGTAATCTGTTTTTCATAATTGGGGAATTGTTTTTAGTTAGAATTAGCGGTTTCAAATATAAAATTTAATTCAAATAATAATTCAGTAATTAAAGAAAATAATTAACAAATCGATAAACTACGTGTTTTTGAGGTATCATATATTCAAAAACTATATTATTTTTCTGAATTATATGCAATCTGAAACTTTTCTTTAAAAAGCGCGTTGTTGTTTTTGATGGTTTTAGTACTAAAAAAGTTATTTTTATAAAAATTTTTCTGAGATGGAACTGAGTTACTGGGAACTTAAAAACTGGTTTACCGATGTCGATTATACTATTGTAGGCAGCGGAATCGTAGGCCTGCATGCGGCCTTGCACTTGCGTGAAAAATTTCCCGAAAGTAAAATCCTCATCCTCGAAAAAGGGATGCTTCCCCAAGGCGCAAGTACGAAGAACGCCGGATTTGCCTGCTTTGGAAGCCTTTCAGAAATTATTGACGATTTGCACACGCATTCCGAAGAGGAAGTCATCCAGCTGATACAAAAACGCTGGAAAGGGTTGCAAATGCTTAGAAAACGTCTCACCGATAAGGTAATCGATTTCAGGCCTTATGGCGGTTACGAATTGTTTTTGAAGGCAAACGAAAATGGTTTCCAGGAATGTTTGGCCAAAATGCCATTCATCAACGAAATCCTCAAGCCACTGTTTAAATCGGACGTTTTTGTGAAGGAAATTGACCGCTTCGGTTTCGAAGGGATTCAGGAATACCTCATTTTCAATCCTTTCGAAGCGCAGATCGATACCGGAAATATGATGCAGGTCTTACTCAAACAGGCTGTCGCCGAAAACATCCTGATCCTGAACCGCCAAACCGTGACCGCTTTTAACGAAACCCAAAATGGTGTGGAAGTGGGATTGGGCGATTTTAGCTTTTCAACAAAAAAATTGCTTTTTACAACCAACGGTTTTGCCGGCCAGCTGACCAAAGGCGACGTCAAGCCTGCGCGCGCGCAAGTATTAATAACCGAACCGATTCCAAATCTCGATATCAAAGGGACATTTCATCTCGATAAAGGCTTTTATTATTTCAGGAATATTGGCGAGCGGATTCTATTAGGCGGCGGAAGGAACCTCGATTTCGAAGGCGAAACCACGACCGAATTCGGCCAGACCGCATTAATCCATAATCAGTTGGAAAAACTATTAAAAGAAGTAATTTTGCCTGGCCGCGATTTTAAGATTGCCCATCGCTGGAGCGGGATTATGGGAATCGGGTCGAGCAAAAACCCGATCGTCCAACAATTATCGGAACATGTCTATTGCGGCGTCCGTTTGGGCGGAATGGGTGTTGCCATTGGCAGCCTGATTGGGACAGAACTCGCAGATTTGGTTTAAAATATTCAAAGTATGATTAGGAAAATATTTCGTTTTTTATGGAAAGCCTTTCTTTGGTTCGTGGCCGTTTCCATCTTTTCAGTGATCGTATTCCGGTTTGTGCCGGTTTTCTATACGCCATTAATGTCCATCCGCGCCATGGAAAACCTGTTCGAAGGAAAAGACATGGTTTGCAGCCACGACTGGGAACCGATCGAAAATATCTCGACCAATTTACAGAAGGCGGTCATCGCCAGCGAAGATTCCGGTTTCCTCGAACACCATGGCTTCGATTTCAAAGCCATCCAGAAGGCGATGAAAAGCAATGAGAAAGGCAAGAAACTCCGCGGCGGCAGCACCATTTCACAGCAAACGGCAAAAAATGTTTTCCTGTGGCAGGGCAGAAGTTGGGTGCGCAAAGGGCTCGAAGCCTATTTCACCGTATTGATCGAAGTTTTCTGGAGCAAAGAACGCATTATGGAAGTCTACCTGAACAGCATCGAAATGGGCGACGGCGTCTATGGCGCACAGGCGGCATCGAGATATTGGTACCGAAAAGACGCAGTGCAATTGACCCGGAATGAAGCGGCCGGAATCGCAGCGATCCTTCCGAATCCGAGGAAATTTAAGGCAACCAATTCGTCGCCATACATCAACAGGAAAAAAGGCCGGATTGTGGCCGGGATGGGTTCGGTCAAATTAGAATATTAATAAAAAAAGCGCTTCTGTGAGAAAGCGCTTTTTTTATTTGATAGCAGATTTAACTAAATAAAGGCCGGTATAATTTCCAATGTTTGTAAATCAGGATGCCGTTCAAAACTACCACCAATAAGGCAATGCTAATGCCCGGAATGTCCAGGAACATATGAAACAACAGAATGTTTATCGATATTGGCGCCAGCAAAATAATTACAAACGGAACCCACTTTTTGAGCAAAAGCATCAGTCCGATAAAAACTTCCAAAACGCCCAAAGCCGGGAAAATATATCCGGTGGCATTTAATGAACTCATGAATTCCCCCGCCGAACCGGTAGGCATCGGCATATCCAGAAAATGAAAAAGCTTGTTGCTCCCAAATACTACGAGAATAATTCCCAGCAATATTCTTACGATCATTGTAAATTTCGAATTCATATCAATTGGTTTATTGGTTAGCGGATACTGTAAAGATGTTTCTAAATTAATAAATTATCCGAAATAAATTACATAATTTTTTGGACACTTGAATTTTAACTAAAAACAGCCCTGATAAAATTGACGCGTAACATTTTTTAAAATAAATTTACGAATCATTAATCTTAAAACTAGAAATCATGCAGGCACACGAAATAGACTACAAAATTTACGGCGAAGAAATGCAATATGTCGAAATCGAACTCGATCCACAGGAAATTGTCGTCGCTGAACCCGGCAGTTTCATGATGATGGAAAACAACATCACCATGGAAACCATTTTCGGCGACGGGTCGGCACAACAGAGCGGTTTATTCGGCAAAATTTTATCAGCCGGGAAAAGAGTACTCACGGGCGAAAGCCTGTTCATGACGGCTTATTTGAATCAGGGTTCGGGGAAAAGCCGCGTGTGTTTTGCCTCGCCTTATCCCGGGAAAATTTTGCCGATTGACCTGACAGAATTCCAGGGAAAATTTATCTGCCAGAAAGATGCTTTCCTCTGTGCAGCGAAAGGCGTTGCGGTTGGGATTGAATTTTCGAAGAAACTGGGACGCGGACTTTTCGGTGGCGAAGGTTTCATCATGCAGAAACTGGAAGGCGACGGAATGGCTTTCGTGCATTCGGGCGGGACACTGGCGAAAAAAGAACTTGCTTCAGGTGAAATCCTGAAAGTCGATACCGGCTGTATCGTCGGTTTTACAAAGGATGTCGATTATGATATCGAATTTATCGGCGGAATTAAAAATTCGCTGTTTGGCGGAGAAGGTTTGTTTTATGCCACATTGCGCGGTCCCGGAACGGTTTACATCCAATCGCTTCCTTTTAGCAGGCTGGCCGACAGGATTATTGCTTCGGCACCAAAATCGGGCGGAAATAACCGCGACGAAGGCAGCTTGCTCGGCGGATTGGGGAATTTGCTTGATGGCGACAACCGGTTCTAACCGATAGAATTATAATTAAAAAGCCTGACATTATTGCCAGGCTTTTTTATGGATGCTTTGGAATGACGTATTAAATATTAAAGTTTATTCCCAAAACCACATTCCTTCCAATATTCGGAATGCCATCGGTTTTCAAACGCGATAAGTGTGCGATATACGTTTTGTCAAATAGATTATTGCCATTGAGGTTGACTTCAAAAGCGGTTTTCCCCAATTTGATTTTTCCGCCGAGGCCAAAATTTACCAACGTGTAATCGTTCGAACGCGTTTCAAAACCGCTCACATTATCCTGGCTGAAAGTCGTCGTTACATTTAACCGCGCAAATCCATTCTCGAGCCAGTTTTTGATGTTGAATTCCGTGCGCAGCGTATTGTTCCAGTTGTTTGCCGGAATCAACGGCAAATAATCACCGTTCTGTTTCTTTCCGGTAACGGTCTCAAAACTGCTTTCAAAATGCAGCCAATCCAAAGGATGCGGATGAAAATGGATTCCGGCTTCTCCGCCATACAAAACCGCATCGGCCTGGACGTAATTGAAAACGTCATTATCTTCAATAATTTCCCCTGTCGGCGCAGTATAGATGTAGTTGTTGATATGGTTGTAAAATCCATTGATGAAAAATTCAAAATGCGTATTTTTATATTCCAGATTTAAATCGGTTTGGAAATTCTGCTCGGTTTCGAGATTGTTATTTCCGATTTCATAACGATTTGTCCCTTCGTGTACGCCGTTTGAAGTCAGCTCTGCGAGGTTTGGCGCACGAAATCCGGAAGCAAGATTCAGCCGCATCGCGAAATCTTCGGCCAAATCAGTTTTGTAACCAACCGACGCATTGAAACTGTCGAAAGATTTGTCGATCGCCTCAAAATAGCCTTCCTCTCCCAAAATTCCGTGGGTTTCGCTCGTGACTTTTCGGTTGTCATAACGCAAACCGGCCTGGATGACATTCGATTTCCATTCGTAATTTGCCGTTCCGAAAACCCCGAAATCATTTGTTTCCGCATCCGGAATCAGGTATTCTTCGCCAGAATTTGTATTCGTCTGGTTCATGCCCTGGATGCCGACGATCGTTTCGAACTTGCCGAATTTTGGCAGATGGTATTTGAGGTCATAGTTCAACGTCTGGAGTTTCATATGCAAAACCGCCACATTACTGTCTTCGAATTCGCTTCGGTCATTGGCGATAAATCCGAAATCGGCATCCAAAGTCGAACTTCCGAAAAAGATATTGTTGTGCAGGCTCACAATGTGATTGTCGACGGCCTGCCTTGGGAAAAGCGTGCTTTTGCTGTCGGATTGCTGCGCGATACCGTTTTCAGGAATCCCCAAATCCAAACGATTGAAGTTGTATCGCAATACGCTCGAGAATTTCGAATTGCTGTAACCGATTCCCGATTTGAGGTCGGTTTCATTATAACGCGTATTGGTCACGCGGTTTCCATCGGGAACCTCATAATCCGAGTGGATCGCATAAGCGCCACGCGCGAGGAATTTCCAGTTTTCCGTCGAGCCTTTCAATCCCAAAGACGAACTGCTTCCGAGTGTATTCGAAAATAACTGTTGGCTAAAATCGCCCTTAAAGGTATTCGACTCCGCGAATTTTTCAGGATTGAAATACAATACGCCGCCCAAAGCGTCCGAGCCGTAAAGCAGGGAAGCCGGGCCTTTGATGACCTCGACGCTTTCAATTCCGGAATCATTCAGCCCCAATCCGTGTTCGTCGCCGAATTGCTGGTTTTCCAAACGAACGCCTTGCGAATAGACCAAAACGCGGTTTGCGCTGAGTCCGCGAATGACCGGTTTCCCGATTGAAGCGCCGGTTGAAATCTGTGAAACGCCGGGGATTGTCGCCAATCCTTCAATCAAGGTCGATACACCTTTTTGCTGTATGGATTTGAGGTTTTCATGTTCGACTTTCATCACGTTCTGCGATTGAAGCCGGTTGAAAGCCGTGGAAACGATGACTTCGTCCATCTGATGGATACTTTCCTGCAGGACGAAATCGAGTGTGGTTTGCGGTTGGTGAATGTTCACCGTACGATTTTCGGTGGCATAGCCCATAAATGAAAAGATGATGGCTATGTTTCCGGCCGGAAGATTGCTGAATGCGTATTTCCCTTCGGCATCGGTGGTTGTGCCTTTGTGCAAATCCGGCGCATAGACCGAAACGCCTGCAATGGGTTGGTTGTTTTTATCGGAAATAATCCCCGACAGCTTATTCTGACTATGAAGCATAGCCGAAAACCCTACAAATAGGGCAATGATAAAGTTTTTCATTGAAAATGATTTTATTGTTTACGAATAGTTCCGGGAAGTTTTCCGGAATCGAAAAGGACTAAACAATAAGAGCGGGCGGGCCACGCAGCGCATACGAACTTCCTGAAAAAGAAGCCGGCGTTTCGGAAATTGTAAAGAAATAAGGAATCGCTCTGTAAGCGGAAAAAACACTAAAAAAATAGGTTTGCGGCGTTACAAAATTGCTGAAATGGAATTCGCACGTAAAGCAATGGTCGAAATTGTGGTGCTGGTGTGTGATTTGCGATTTGCCTGTATCGTGCGGGTGTTCGCATTTCTCTTGCGTAAATTCGGCGACGAGGTGCTCGAATGAATGGATCGACTGGAACAATATCGAAGACAATATTGCAACAATTAGCGAAATATTCAATATGGCGAATTTTCTTTTCATTCTGATGGCGAAGTTAATGCGGGAATAAAAAAATCGGATTCATTTTAACATTTTTTAAGAAATGCAGATTCATTCAAATAAAAAAAGCTACCCGAAATCATCCGGATAGCTTTTAATTGCTAATCTAATTTAACCCTAATTCTTTACAATTCTTTTTGATTCGGAACGACCGTCCGGGCTTTCAATCTGCAATACATAAACGCCGTTGGCCAAATTCGAGAAATCAATCGTGTTCCTATTGGATTCGCTCAATTTTTGTCCCGTCATGTTGTAAATTATCGCTGTTTTCACAGTTGCCCCGTTAGCCAATTTGATATTGACGATTCCGGTGGTCGGATTTGGAAAAACCGTTGCGTTTGAAACTGTCTGGAATTTCGTATTGCCCAAGGTGGAAAGATCGATATGGTCCTTCAATAATCCAAGCGATAAAGTTCCGATGTATACGTCCGCGCTGTTTTCTGAAAAGGTAATCGCGCCTGAGACAAAAATGGTGTTGTAATAATCTTCGGAAGTTTTCTCTGTCCATGTTGCGCCGCCGTCATTAGAATAGACCACTTTCGGCAAAATATCCATAATCGAATAACCGATGCCGACAATCTGTCCGTCTGTTGCTGTTGAATGCTCGACTTTGTTGATCATTTGATCGTAAATCCTGCTCCAGGTCGCGCCGCCGTCAAGAGAAGTATAAATCCCGTTGGAAGCCGCCATCGTAAATTGGCTGACATTTAGGGGATTCTGCACAAGACTCAGGGCGATATTGGGTAAAACCAAATCCTGCAGGCCGCTGGTGATTTCCGTCCATGAGGTGCCGCCATCGGCAGTTTTGAACAGGCGATTGCCAACCGTAACCAAGACTTCATCCGGATTGTTGCTGTTGATGTGCAATCCGTAAATCCAGTCGCCGCTGTAAGGCAAATTGATGTATTCGGGCTGGATATTATTCACATCGGAAAAATCGACTTTCGCCAAAGTGGCGCTTTCGCCATTGAAGGTCGCGAGCCATGCAATATTGTGGTTTACAGGATTCGTATCGGCAGCCGTAAACTGCGTATCCCATGAACTCATCAAAGGGATTCTGGTCAAACCATAATCGTCGCTCACTTCAAGCGAATTGCCCATGAAGGAAGACACGTAAGCATACGTCCGACCCGGAATATCGCCATCGGCGCGCATCTGGTAAATCTGTCCGCTCATTGGGAATTCATTCAACGGCATAACATCGATCGGGGTTTCAACCTGTGTGGTAAGATTCCTGTCGGCATAGCCGAATTGTACGCCGTACATCAGATGCTGGTCGGTTCCGTCATTGATGATTTCCATATTGCCCATCACTTCGTAGAAAGGGTTTTCCACTTTGGCCAGCGTCACACCGCCATCGACAGATTTGTAGCCATAATGGCTGTTGGAAATAAAAACCTCGTTCGTATCCGAAGGATTAAAAGCCACGCCTTCCCCTAAAAAATAAGCATTTCCGGCATTGGCGCCTTCATGCTGTGTTGTTGTCCAGGTTGCGCCGGCATCCAAAGTCACTGCAATCTGGTCGTCGCCAAGAACGACTACGTGATTGGCATTGTTTGGATCATAGGCGATAAACGGAACATTGTCCATGCCGCCATCAGACCAGGTAATATCGGAAACCGTTGTCCACGTTATACCGCCATCGACCGAATGGTACAAAGCCTGGTGTTGGTCCAGATAAGCCCAAACGATTCCCGTTCCGGCGTACAGATCATTCGAATTGGAAGGATTGATGGACAATGTCTGTAAAATCAATCCGTCCAGTTTAAGCGACCAGGTTTGCCCGGCATTTTCTGAAACCAATAAACCGCCATCGACATTTCCGGCACCGCCATTCCTGACGATGAATAGTTTTTCGGGATTGTTCGGATCCATCACGGTTTGGTTTACCAATACGCCTTCGAAGTCGACTGCATCAAAAACTTTGGTCCAATTCTCACCGCCGTTTGTAGTGTAATAGGCTTTATCGGTCGTTCCGTTGGCGAGGATGAAGACCGTATTTTCATCGGCAATATCATACGAACCGAAATTCTGGTACAATTCGGCTTCAGGCATCGAATATTGTTTGATAACGGTTAATGTCTGTAAATCGAGAACGGTAATGTTATTGAGCGAATTTCCATTTCCGTAGTAAGCGATAAAACTCAGCGCCGTATTGTTGTTGGTCAGTTTCATCTGCTGCAGGTAAGGTGCGAGATAGGCATATTCGGAAGCTGTATACAAAATTTCCCAACTCACGCCATTGTCATCAGACACCATGATGTGTTTGTCGAGTGAAGTCGCATACACCCGGTTTGGCGTTGCAGTATCGTAAACAAAGTTTTTTAGCCGCCCGTAATCGTTGGTTCCGCTAAAGGAAACCTGCGCCGACAAGCTGCTGATCATACTGCAAAAAAGCAACATAACAATGGTAA
Source organism: Flavobacterium sp. (assembly GCA_035317805.1). GTDB lineage: Bacteria > Bacteroidota > Bacteroidia > Flavobacteriales > Flavobacteriaceae > Flavobacterium. Next base: position 11,490 of record DATHGE010000156.1, read on the forward strand.
ATCTTTTCATTTCTTTTTGGATTAGTATTAGGCTGACAAAGATTGGCCAACGGTTTATCAACACCAAAAAAATCAAAAAATTTAGTGCGACATTTGCGGGAAAAAGTGCGACATTGTATTTTTAAAGCGTTGTGATGTAATCGTATAAGTCGTTGCTTTCAGGGATTCCCATTTTATGTGCGATACGTTCTTTTCGCTTGCGGCAGGCGCCCGGAGTGATGTTGTATAAAGAGCAGATTTCCTTAATCGTGAGGTTCATAAAGAGGTAACAGATAAAGCGGATGTCGTTCGAATTCAGTTCCGGATGTTTTTCCTTAAGCGTATTGAGGAAACGGCTGTTGACTTCTTCAAACAGCGTCAGGAATTCCTCGCGGTCGTCGTCCTTGAGCAGGAAATTCTTGAGTTGGTTGATCTGGCGGAACAGATAGGTGTTCCTGACCAGCTCAGGCTCTTTGTTCAACGACGTGATGAATTCCTCGATTTTTTCATTGCGGCTCGCCAGATGGAGTGCATTTGCGGCAAGCTTGCGGTTCTTGGTTTCGAGTTCGCCCTTGAGCTTTTCCTTATTTTTTAATTCGAGCGCAATGATTTTTTCGGTGCGTTCGGCAATGATTTTTTTCTGTTTGGATTTGACCAGATTGCTGCGCAGCAACCAAACCGAAAGCAGCAGCACCAATGCCGTAAATCCAATCAGGTAATATTTGATGCGTTTCTCGCTGTTGAGTTTGCCCTGGCTGATGTTGAGCTCTTTCTGATAACCCTGGATCTCGAGTTTGATTTTGCTGTTTTGGTACAAGACGCGGTCCTTGATCACATCGAGCGAATCCTTGACAATCATCACAGAATCTTTGTATTGCAACGCCTGTGCATAGTCTTTCCTTGCAAAATATACTTTGGAAA
>DATHGE010000157.1:0-19559 GCA_035317805.1 Flavobacterium sp.
TTCCGGCATGGTTTCGCCTTTTACGATTGCCTCGTAAGTTTTGGCGCGACCGATAACGTCATCCGATTTAACAGTCAGGATTTCACGAAGCGTGCTTGACGCACCGTAAGCCTCGAGTGCCCAAACCTCCATCTCTCCGAAACGCTGTCCACCGAATTGCGCTTTACCACCAAGTGGCTGCTGCGTAATGAGTGAGTACGGTCCGATAGAACGGGCGTGCATCTTATCGTCAACCATGTGTCCGAGTTTCAGCATGTAGATTACGCCGACCGTTGCTGGTTGGTGGAAACGCTCTCCTGTTCCTCCGTCATACAGATACGTATGTCCGAATCTTGGGATTTCCGCTTCGTCGGTCAGTTCGTTGATCTGGTCAAGTGTCGCTCCGTCAAAGATTGGTGTCGCATATTTGCGTCCTAATTTTTGTCCGGCCCAACCCAGTACCGTTTCGTAGATCTGCCCGATGTTCATACGTGAAGGTACACCCAGTGGGTTCAACACGATATCAACCGGCGTTCCGTCTTCAAGGAAAGGCATGTCTTCATGGCGAACGATACGGGCAACAATACCTTTGTTACCGTGGCGTCCAGCCATTTTATCTCCAACTTTCAGCTTGCGTTTTTTGGCGATGTACACCTTAGCGAGTTTGAGGATTCCGGCTGGCAATTCGTCACCAACAGTAATCGTAAATTTCTCTCTTCTAAGCGCACCCTGCAAATCGTTCAGCTTAATTTTATAGTTGTGGATCAGGTCGTTTACCATTTTATTGGTAGCGTCGTCGGCAACCCACTGCCCTTTGCTTAAGTGAGCGAAATCTTCAACGGCGTAGAGCATTTTTTGCGTGTATTTTTTACCTTTTGGCAAAACTTCCTCGCCCAAATCATTCATCACTCCTTGCGAAGTTTTTCCGTTGACGATCAGGAATAATTTCTCAACCAGCTTATCTTTCAATTCGATAAATTTGGTTTCGAATTCCATCTCCAACGCACCCAAATCGTCTTTGTCTTTGGTACGTTTTCTCTTATCTTTTACCGCTCTCGCGAATAATTTTTTGTCTAAAACCACACCGTGTAAAGACGGAGACGCTTTTAACGAAGCATCTTTTACGTCACCGGCTTTGTCCCCGAAGATCGCGCGAAGCAATTTCTCTTCCGGAGTCGGATCTGATTCTCCTTTTGGTGTAATCTTACCGATCAGGATGTCGCCGGGTTTTACTTCGGCACCGATTCTGATCATACCATTTTCGTCAAGGTCTTTGGTCGCTTCTTCAGAAACGTTCGGGATGTCGTTGGTCAACTCTTCGTTACCCAATTTCGTATCACGAACCTCGAGCGAATAATCATCTACGTGGATAGACGTAAAGATATCATCGCGCACTACTTTTTCAGAGATTACGATCGCATCCTCGAAGTTGTAACCTTTCCATGGCATAAACGCCACTTTAAGGTTTCTTCCCAATGCAAGCTCTCCGTTTTGGGTAGCATATCCTTCTGAAAGGACTTGTCCCGGAATCACCCTGTCGCCTTTTCTTACGATCGGCTTGAGGTTGATTGACGTACTCTGGTTTGTTTTCCTGAATTTGATCAGGTTATACGTTTTATCATCAGATTCAAACGAAACCATTCTTTCTTCCTCGGAACGGTCGTATTTGATGGTGATGATATTGGCGTCTACATATTCTACAGTTCCGTGACCTTCAGCATTGATCAATACACGCGAATCAGAAGCAACCTGTCTTTCAAGACCTGTTCCAACGATCGGCGCTTCAGGACGCAATAATGGTACGGCCTGACGCATCATGTTTGATCCCATCAACGCACGGTTCGCATCATCATGCTCCAAAAATGGAATCAGCGATGCAGAAATCGAAGCGATCTGGTTTGGCGCCACGTCTGTATAATGGATTTCAGTAGGTTTCACTACCGGGAAATCGCCTTCTTCACGGGCAATAACCGTATCGGCAGTAATCTGGCCGTCGGCATCCATCGCGATGTTTGCCTGGGCGATCATTTTACCTTCTTCTTCCTCTGCAGATAAATATACTGCTGTAGATACAAGATCCACTTTACCGTTGGTTACTTTGCGGTAAGGCGTTTCGATGAATCCCATTCCGTTGACTTTCGCGTAAACACCAAGCGAAGAAATCAAACCAATGTTTGGTCCTTCAGGCGTTTCAATCGGACACAAACGTCCGTAGTGCGTATAGTGAACGTCACGTACCTCAAATCCGGCTCTCTCTCTCGAAAGTCCGCCAGGCCCAAGGGCAGATAACCTTCTTTTGTGTGTAATCTCAGCCAGTGGATTCGTTTGGTCCATGAACTGTGACAATTGGTTCGTTCCGAAGAAAGAGTTGATTACCGATGACAATGTTTTCGCATTGATCAGGTCGATAGGTGTAAACACCTCGTTATCCCTAACGTTCATTCTCTCGCGGATCGTCCTTGCCATACGGGCAAGACCCACGCCGAACTGTTGTGACAATTGCTCGCCAACGGTTCTTACACGACGGTTTGATAAGTGATCGATATCATCAATCTCTGCTTTAGAGTTGATCAATTCGATTAAGTATTTCACGATGGTGATGATATCTTCTTTGGTAAGCACTTGCTTTTCCATTGGGATATCCAAACCTAATTTCTTGTTCATCCTGTAACGGCCCACTTCACCTAAGTTGTAGCGTTGGTCAGAGAAGAACAATTTATCGATGATACCGCGCGCCGTCTCTTCATCAGGCGGTTCGGCATTTCTTAATTGTCTGTAGATGTGTTCCACCGCCTCTTTTTCAGAGTTCGTTGGATCTTTTTGCAGCGTGTTGTGAATAATGGCGTAATCGGCCTGGTTGTTATTCTCTTTGTGCAATAAGATGGATTTCACGTTCGAGTCGATGATCTCTTCCACGTTATCTTTGTCGATAATCGTATCGCGGTCAAGGATAATCTCGTTACGTTCGATAGAAACAACCTCGCCAGTGTCTTCATCCACGAAATCCTCGTGCCATGTATTCAGGACACGTGCGGCTAATTTTCTGCCGATGTATTTTTTCAAACCTGTCTTGGATACTTTAATTTCTTCAGCAAGGTCGAAAATCTCGAGGATATCCTTGTCTCTTTCGAACCCGATGGCGCGGAATAAAGTAGTTACAGGTAATTTTTTCTTACGGTCGATATAGGCGTACATGACGCTGTTGATATCGGTCGCGAACTCAATCCATGATCCTTTGAAAGGGATAACACGGGCTGAATATAATTTGGTTCCATTGGCATGGAATGATTGTCCGAAGAAAACACCAGGCGATCGGTGCAATTGCGACACGACCACACGTTCAGCACCGTTGATGACAAAGGTACCGCTTGGCGTCATATATGGGATTGTTCCAAGATATACATCCTGTACAATCGTTTCAAAATCCTCATGCTCGGGATCTGTACAATACAGTTTCAGCCTGGCTTTTAAAGGCACACTGTAAGTCAGCCCTCTCTCTATACATTCTTGAATGGTGTAACGTGGCGGGTCTACAAAATAATCCAGGAATTCCAATACAAAGTTGTTTCTTGTATCTGTGATTGGAAAGTTTTCCATGAAGGTATTGTATAAACCTTCGTTGCCTCTTTCGTCAGATTTGGTTTCCAGCTGGAAGAAATCCTTAAAAGATTTAACCTGAACGTCCAGGAAATCCGGATAGTCAGGAATATTTTTTGTAGAGGCAAAATTCAATCTTTCGGTCTGATTTGTTATCATCAATGGACAAAATTTTGATTTAAAAAAAGTAGTTTTTGTGTAGAACACTATTCTTTGATACTTTCTTTTTATAACCAATACCTCTTAAAAACAAGCCGAGTATCATTCCGGCCCGCCTCTTTCTTCGTATTGGTCTAAGAACTTTTTCGTATTTTAAACTGTTTTATAATAAAACGGGATAAAAATTTATTATACGAAAAATGGTTTAGGCCTTTGGACGTCTCTGTCCAAGGCCTAAACCTAGTTTTTGCAACTTAGTTTAACTTATTTAAGCTCAACTACAGCTCCAGCTTCTTCCAAAGATTTTTTCAAGCCTTCAGCTTCGTCTTTAGTAACACCTTCTTTAACGTTTGCAGGAGCACCGTCAACTAAGTCTTTAGCTTCTTTCAAACCTAAACCTGTAAGTTCTTTTACAGCTTTAACTACAGCTAATTTAGAAGCACCAGCTTCTTTCAATACTACTGTAAATTCAGTTTGTTCAGCAGCAGCAGGAGCATCTCCTGAACCACCAGCAGCAGGACCAGCAACTACAGCAGCAGCTGCAGGCTCGATACCATACTCATCTTTTAAAATTGTAGCTAATTCATTAACTTCTTTAACTGTCAAGTTAACTAATTGTTCTGCGAATTGTTTCAAATCTGCCATTCTTTCTATCGTTTTTAAATAGTTTGTAAAAAAATATAATTTATTAAGTGCGCGCGTGGGCTGGTGTTATCTTTCAGATAACGTTTTAACAATTCCGGCAATTTTACCGCCACCCGATTTAAGGGCAGAGATAACGTTTTTAGCCGGAGACTGTAACAATCCGATGATTTCTCCGATCACTTCTTCTTTCGATTTCAGTGCGATCAATGCATCTAATTGGTTGTCACCGATAAAAACGGCGTGGTGAATGAAAGCTCCTTTCAACAAAGGCTTATCAGACTTTTTACGGAATTCTTTGATGATCTTTGCAGGAGCGTTTCCGTTCTCTGAGATCAGGATTGAAGTGTTTCCAGCCAATACTGTCGACAGATCGCCGTAGTCATTGTCTGAAGCTTCCATTGCTTTTGCAAGCAACGTATTTTTAACCACTTCCAATTGAATGCCTGCTTTGAAGCAAGCCCTTCTTAAGTTTGAGGTCGTTTCTGCATTTAAACCTGAAATGTCTGCTAAATAAACAACATTCGTTCCGGCCAATTGTGCAGTTAAGTCCTCAATTACTTTTGATTTTTCTTCTCTAGTCATGATTTCTAATTATACTGCTTTGGAATCTAAAGGGATCGCAGGACTCATTGTGCTTGACAAGTGAATGCTTTTGATGTATGTTCCTTTAGCCGCAGTTGGTTTCAGTTTTAATAATGTTTGAATGATCTCGTGTGCATTGTCTACGATTTGGTCGGCTCCGAAAGAAATTCTTCCGATACCGGCGTGAACAATACCTGTCTTATCTACTTTAAAGTCGATTTTACCGGCTTTTACTTCAGCTACAGCTTTCGCTACATCCATAGTAACAGTACCGGTTTTAGGGTTTGGCATCAAGCCACGTGGCCCAAGGATACGTCCTAAAGGCCCCAGTTTACCCATTACGGCAGGCATGGTGATAATTACATCGATGTCTGTCCAACCGTCTTTAATTTTTTGAAGATAATCGTCTAAACCTACGTGGTCTGCACCAGCAGCTTTAGCTTCGGCTTCTTTATCCGGAGTCACCAATGCAAGAACGCGAACGTCTTTACCGGTTCCGTGTGGCAAGGTTACTACGCCACGTACCATCTGATTCGCTTTTCTTGGATCAACTCCAAGACGTACGGCGATATCAACAGACTCATCAAATTTTGCAGAAGCAATTGTTTTGATCAATGCAGAAGCATCTTTCAAAGAATACAATTTGTTCTTTTCGATTTTAGATGCAGCCTCTTTTTGCTTTTTTGTCAATTTTGCCATGTCTTAAGCTTGTTTTAGAGGAGATTCTCCCGATACAGTTATACCCATAGATCTTGCTGTACCAGCGATCATACTCATTGCAGACTCAATAGTGAATGCATTTAAATCAACCATTTTGTCATCGGCGATTGCCCTGATCTGTTCCCAGGTTACGCTGGCAACTTTTTTACGGTTTGGTTCACCTGAACCGGACTTTAGCTTCGCTGCGTCCATTAACTGAACTGCAGCAGGTGGAGTTTTTACGACGAAATCGAATGATTTGTCTTTATACACAGTGATTTGCACTGGGCATACTTTGCCGGCTTTATCCTGGGTTCTTGCATTAAATTGCTTGCAGAATTCCATGATGTTCACACCAGCAGCTCCAAGAGCAGGTCCAACCGGTGGCGATGGATTCGCAGCACCTCCCTTAACTTGTAGTTTAACTACTTTACTAATCTCTTTAGCCATTGTGATTTTAAAAATTTGCATCGGCCTGTGGAAGCAGACGTTTGCGGTTATATATAATAGTGTAACAAATTATACTTTTTCTACCTGCATAAAGCTCAGTTCCAATGGTGTCTTTCTTCCGAAAATTTTCACCATGACTTCGAGCTTACGCTTCTCTTCATTGATTTTCTCAACTGTTCCGTTGAAACCGTTGAAAGGTCCATCAATAACCTTGATTGTTTCGCCAACATTGAAAGGGATTTGGTGCGTGTCTGTTTTCACAGCCAGCTCATCCACTTTACCGAGCATCCTGTTTACTTCGGATATTCTCAAAGGCACCGGATCGCCGCCTTTTACTTCACCCAGGAAACCGATTACACTCGTTATCGACTTGATGATATGCGGAATTTCTCCGGCAAGGTTGGCTTCGATCATTACATAACCCGGAAAGTAGACTTTGTCTTTGGTGATCTTTTTCCCGTCACGTACCTGCACGACTTTTTCAGTCGGCACAAGAACCTGCGAGATGTAATCGCCCATTCCAAGTCGGTTGATTTCAGTCTCGATGTAAGCCTTCACTTTATTCTCTTGTCCGCTTACCGCCCTGACAACATACCATTTTTTCACATTAGCGTCTGCCATCTTTATTGACCTTTAATCAAATTGAAGAAACCAGCGATTGCTTTCGCGCAAAGTTCATCCACGCCCCATGTTGCCATGGCAAATAAAACTGAAAAAACAGCAACTACAATTGTAAGGCGTTGCACTTCTTCCCATTCTGGCCATGTCGTGTTTGACTTTAATTCGCCAAATGCTTCCGATATATAATTGATAACTTTCATTATATTTTGTTTTTTATTGCACGGGCGGAGGGATTCGAACCCCCATCAACGGTTTTGGAGACCGCTATTCTACCCTTGAACTACGCCCGTTTATTAAAAACCCAGCAGAGTACCCAAAGGCAATCTGCTGGTATTTTTATTTATTGAATCTAATTACTCTACGATTTCAGTAACCTGACCAGCACCAACTGTTCTACCACCTTCACGGATAGCGAAACGAAGACCTACAGTCATCGCGATTGGGCTTAGCAAAGATACGTCGATTGTCAAGTTGTCTCCTGGCATAACCATCTCGACACCTGTTGGTAAAGTAATAACTCCTGTTACGTCAGTTGTACGTACGTAGAACTGTGGACGGTAGTTATTGTGGAATGGCGTGTGACGGCCACCTTCTTCTTTTTTCAGGATGTAAACCTCAGCTTTAAATTTAGCGTGTGGTTTTACTGAACCTGGCTTAATGATAACCATACCTCTTTTGATATCGGCTTTGTCGATACCTCTTAAAAGAAGACCTACGTTATCTCCAGCTTCTCCACGGTCAAGGATTTTACGGAACATCTCAACTCCAGTAATGGTAGAAGTCAATTTTTCAGCTCCCATACCAATGATTTCAACTGAATCTCCAGTGTTTGCAATACCAGTTTCGATACGACCTGTAGCAACAGTTCCACGACCTGTGATTGTAAATACGTCTTCAACCGGCATCAGGAAAGGTTTTGCAGTATCACGTACCGGCTCTTCGATCCAGCTGTCAACAGCTTCCATCAATTCAAGAATTTTAGGAACCCAGTTAGCATCTCCGTTCAATCCACCTAAAGCAGATCCCTGGATAACTGGTCCGTTATCTCCATCATATTCGTAGAAAGACAATAAGTCTCTGATTTCCATTTCAACCAGCTCTAAAAGCTCAGCATCATCAACCATATCCACTTTGTTCATGAAAACAACCATTCTAGGAATACCTACCTGGCGACCCAAAAGGATGTGCTCACGTGTTTGTGGCATTGGTCCGTCTGTAGCAGCTACAACAAGGATAGCACCGTCCATCTGAGCAGCACCTGTAACCATGTTCTTTACGTAATCCGCGTGACCTGGACAGTCAACGTGCGCGTAGTGACGGTTAGCAGTTTCGTACTCAACGTGAGAAGTGTTAATAGTAATACCTCTTTCTTTTTCTTCCGGAGCGTTGTCAATCTGGTCGAATGATTTTGCTGCGTTTTTTGAAAAACCTGCATCAGTCAATACTTTCGAAATTGCTGCAGTTAATGTAGTTTTTCCGTGATCCACGTGCCCAATTGTTCCAATGTTTAAGTGGGGCTTATTACGGTTAAAATTCTCCTTTGCCATTTTACTTAATTTTTAATCTTAGTTATATATTAGTGTTCAAAATTCAATACTTCTTTGAGCCAACGACGGGAATTGAACCCGTGACCTCTTCCTTACCAAGGAAGCACTCTACCCCTGAGCTACGCCGGCAAGGTTAATTTGAAATCTTTAAAAGGGAATTTCAAATATGTTTTTGTAAGGCTTTTATTATTCCTGACCTCAGGGTTATGAATCCTGCGCTCATTAATAGTACTTTTTCACGCCTTCGACCTTCGGGTTATGAGCCCGACGAGCAGCATAATATATTAAAGGTGACAGGATTACCTCGCTGCGCTCGGTGATCCGTAAGGGTGAACCCTTACTAAATTTTTGATTCTTACAGATTTTCGAAAGCGCGCTTTCAACACCTATTTAAATCAGAATTCACATTTAGGATTACCTCGCTGCGCTCGGTGATCCGTAAGGGTGAACCCTTACTAAATTTTTGAACTTCACATTTTTACGAAAGCAAGCTTTCGACACCTATTTAAATCAGAATTCACATTTAGGATTACCTCGCTGCGCTCGGTGATCCGTAAGGGTGAACCCTTACTAAATTTTTGAACTTCACATTTTTACGAAAGCAAGCTTTCGACAAATGTTCTCTTCAAAAATTTGGTGGGGAGAGCAGGATTCGAACCTGCGAAGTTCACACAGCAGATTTACAGTCTGCCCTCGTTGGCCGCTTGAGTATCTCCCCATTTTTAATTTCCAATATTTTTAAGAACAATCCCTTATTTACAAGGGAAATCTGAGCCGATAGAGGGACTCGAACCCACGACCTGCTGATTACAAATCAGCTGCTCTAGCCAACTGAGCTACACCGGCGGATACAATAAAAAAAGTCCGCTATTTCTAACGGACTGCAAATGTATATCTTTTTGTAACTTAATCAAAACATTTTTTAAAAATATTTTGTATTAAATATGTGGACTCACTTTTTCTTTTCTTTTGAGCAATAATCTTTCGGCCGATTCCACACATTGGTCAACCGCTTCCTCAAAACTTTTGCATTGTTTCTTGATCAGGAATTCGTCTCCGGGAACATGAACCTTTATCTCCGCTATCTTGTTTGCCTTCTCGCTGATATTTTCTACCTTCAAAAAAACGTCTGATGAAACTATTTTATCGTAATACTTTTCTAATTTATCCATTCGTTCCTGGATAAAATCTACTAGTTTTTGGTCAACATTAAAGTTAACCGCATGAACGTTTACCTTCATAATCAAAATTTTTAGTGGTTAAACATGAAAGGGCTATTTTCGGCTTCGCGGATGCGCATTCCCATATACCTTCTTCAATTCTGATAAACTGCTGTGCGTATATATCTGTGTGGATGCCAAACTCGAATGCCCCAATAATTCCTTAACTGAATTGATATCTGCCCCATTGTTTAAAAGGTGTGTTGCAAAGGTATGCCGCAGGATGTGCGGACTCTTTTTCACCTTCTCGGAGACATTACTAAAGTAGTTATTTATTAATCGATACACAAACGAATCATTCAATTTAACGCCTTTTAAGGTCAAGAAAAAAAACGCGCCGTCTTTAATTTGCTCTATTGTAGCCCTTTCGGCCAAATACGTTTTAATCTGTTGGGAAACAATTGGCAATATCGGCAAAATGCGCTCCTTATTCCTTTTCCCCAGCACCTTTAATGTATCGTTTGAGAAATTGATATTCGAAACCTGCAGGTGGATCAGCTCCGTACGCCGGATTCCAGTAGTATAAAACAAATCGATGATCAGCTTGTCACGCAAACCCTCATAACCTTCGGGATATTGAATGGCATTCAAAACCAGGTCGAGCTCCTTTTCCGAAAATGGGATCTGCAGTTTTTTCGCCGTCTTCAAAGATTTGTGCTTCAATAATGGACTCGCAGCAACGCGCTTGATCTTCAAAAGGAATTTATAATACGACCGCAGCGAAGAGATTTTGCGGTTCACAGAAGTATTCGAAATCCCGGCTTCCACCAAAGACACGATCCAGCTCCGGATCTGGCTGTAATTCACCTCATACAGATTTCCCTGGTCGAAATCCGCCTTAACGAACGCCTCAAAAACAGCAATGTCATTGAGGTAGGCAATAACGGTGTGCGGAGAATAATTTTTCTCCAACTGCAAATAATCCTGATAGGCCGCCTTACTATTGTCCATAAAAAAACCGTCAGTCCCAAAGGTATTAAACTTTGGCCACTAACGGTTTTATATTGTAAAGAAAACTAAGTTTAGCTTTCCAAATTGTCTCGCATGTTCTGGATGTAAGCCGCTTTCTGGATTTTCATCCTGTTCGTTACAGAAGGCTTAATGAACGCCTGACGTGCACGCAACTGACGAACAGTTCCGGTTTTGTCGAACTTTCTTTTATAGCGCTTCAATGCTCTATCGATATTTTCTCCGTCTTTAATTGGTATAATTAACATAATATAGACACCTCCTCTCGTTAAGGCTGCAAAAGTAATCAAATTTTTGAATTACGATTAACGATTGACGATTTATTTTTTTGGGCGTGCCGGCGATCAGCATTTTCTTCTCATCAAAACCAAAGCGCCGTCAGGCTGTCCGCTGCAATCTTTTCAGGCTTTCGTTCCGTTACACTTCACGCAATCCTGAAAAGGATTTTCGCTTCCATCCTTCACGCGATCCGAACGCTAATCGAGAAAGAACTCAACGACCGTCTCGTTTTGGGAATTATCGTCGAAAATAGTCAAAGTCGTTTTTTTCTGGTAAAAGCCGTTGGAAAGCAGCACGTAATCTGGCGCAGGCGTCTCATCAGCAAGTACATGTGCCGAATGCCCAAGATTGGTCTCGAAGTTTGCGCCCGCATAATATTCAGAGCACATGGCACGGCGCACTTTCTTCCCGTAAGTATTGTCGTCGAGCAAGCAAAAATTATCCTTGACATCCGAATAACTGAATTGCGCGCTCGTTCCATTCCAAACCTGAACATTGGTCAAATCTCCGTTTGCATAGGTCAACTGATTGTAATGGTCCATTATGCCATCCAAATCTAAATCCGGGCCCGCTTTGATTACATTACCATCGGCATCAAATTCGAGAATGTTTCGATACAAAATTTCTGGCGGCTCGGTAGCCCAGACCATCCGTTCACAATACATAACATTTTGTTGCGGATGCACAAAACGATACTTGAGCTCCAACGGAACTTCATCGGCCTCGCCAATCAATCGAACGATCTCGTCGATTTTTCCCGAGGCGTCGTAACCGAAAGAGAATCCGAGAAGTGACTGCGACAGTAACCCGTTTACATAAAAGTAACGCTGTGTGGTTGTACCATCTTGCGTAACCGAATACCTTTTTTGATCCATCAGGTTTTCGGTGTAGGTATAACTATTGGCAGTCGGGCTGCCGTCGGGCGCTGTGGCAGTCGATGTTACGGTAAAATGATTGAATGAAGTGGGCGGTTCCAAGACTTCGGTTGTTGAGTCATTGTCACTCGAACAGGAGTTAAAAATGAGCATGGCTGCACCAGCCACAAATAAAGAGGTGATTTTCATAGTATTGGTATAAATTGGTTTGTTCAGGATAACGGCAAGGGTTTTCTTTTATTGTTAAAAATGTTAAAAAACAAATTTCTAAAAACAAAGAAAGCTTCCTTCCGGAAGCTTTCTTTTAATTGAAAAATAAATATTATCCCTTGAGCAAATTCCTCGAAATCACCAACTTCTGGATCTCTGTCGTTCCCTCGCCTATCGTACACAATTTCGAATCCCTGTAAAATTTCTCCACCGGAAAATCTTTCGTATAGCCATAACCACCATGAATCTGCACCGCCTCGTTCGAAACCTTCACGCAAACCTCCGACGAATACATTTTCGCCATCGCTCCGGCGGTTGTCATCGGTTTGTGTTGCTGTTTCAGGTAAGCCGCTTTGTGGAGCAATAATTCGGACGCTTCGATTTCGGTCGCCATATCTGCCAGTTTAAATGCGATACCCTGAAATTCACTGATCGGTTGCCCAAACTGGTGTCTTTCTTTAGAATATTTCAATGCGGCTTCATAAGCGCCTTTTGCAATTCCCAATGACAACGCGCCAATCGAAATTCTTCCGCCGTCGAGCACTTTCATCGCCTGTACAAAACCTTGCCCAACTTCACCCAAACGGTTCGCATCCGGAACACGGCAATTGTCAAACACCAACTCGGCAGTTTCACTCGCGCGCATGCCCAATTTATTTTCTTTCCTGCCCGAAGTGAATCCCGGCATTCCTTTTTCAAATACAAAAGCGGTCATTCCTTTAGAGTCGCCTTTTTCACCGGTCCTTACAATGACCACGGAAATATCGCCCGAAATGGCGTGCGTGATAAAATTCTTCGCACCGTTCACAATCCAATGATCGCCGTCTTTTACTGCGGTCGTGTTCATTCCGCCCGCATCAGAACCGGTGTTGTGCTCGGTCAGTCCCCAGGCGCCGATGTGCTCGGCCGTAGCCAGCTTCGGAATCCATCTTTTCTTCTGCTCATCGCTTCCGAAAGTCAGGATGTGGTTTGTGCAAAGCGAGTTATGCGCCGCAACCGACAATCCGATCGAAGGGTCAACTTTTGAGATTTCCTCTATAACAGTGATGTATTCATGATAGCCCAATCCGGAGCCGCCAAGTTCCTCAGGAACCAAAACGCCCATGAAGCCCATTTCGCCTAATTGCTTGAATAATTGGACCGGAAAAGTCTGTGCTTCATCCCATATCATAATATTCGGCCTGATGTGCTGTTCTGCAAAATCCCTGATTGATTGTGCAATCATCGACTGCGTTTCGTTGTATCCAAAATCCATTTTTGACCTTATTTTTTTAGAATTCCAAATATAAGGCAATTATCTTTACTTTATCAACGGGAAAGCCTGAAATTTTTATTAAATCCTCAGTGGAATTGATTTCGCCATTCATGCTCCTGAAAGTCACGATCGACTTTGCCACAGCATACCTGAAATAAGGAAATTGTGCCAGCTCTTTTACCGATGCATTGTTGATATTTATCTTTTTTACCTTCGGTAAAACGCCAATGCGGAAAGACTTGTTGAGATTTTCGATCACTTCGGGCGATAAACCCCAAATATCTTTTACCTGTTCCATACTCACAAAACCACCGAATTTTTCTTTCTCCTTCAAAATCCGCTCAGATAAACCATCGCCAATACCATAGACTTTTTTCAGGTCTTCCTGCGTGGCGGTATTGATATCCAGAATAACGAGTTTTTCTTTCTCAAATTTTCGAAAAGCAGTCTTTTCAAAACCCGCCTTTTTATTGGTCACCCAATCCGGGAATTTGAAATACGGCACCATTGCAGCCAACAGGGAATCGGAAATTTTTGTCACAGCCTGAAATTCCTTTGCGGAGTTGACGTATTTATTCGTTTTCCGGAATTCCAACAGCCTGTCGATTTCAGCTACCGACATACCGAGTTTGTAGCCTTTGAAGTCTGTTATAAAATTCGGATTGAACGGATAGATTTTAGGGACATCTAATTTGACATTCCGCTTCAGCGAATCGATCTGTGCCTGGACGGCGAGCCATTGCTGTTTTTCAGGGCTGTCGCTTTCAACCAGACTGAAATCGACAAAATAATAACCCAACTGCAACAGGATGACTATGGCAAATAAGGCCACGAGACCGCCGCGCTGCGATTTGGTATATGTAAAATACGGTTTTAATTCATGGAGGTTCATTGGTTTGGCGTGGATAAAAATGGAATGGCGTAGATAGAGGGAAGAATTTAAAGGTCGAAAACGGAGCTGCGCTTCGCCCTGACGAGGTCTTTGAGCTTGATCCAAAAGGCCAGTGTCAGATAGACGCCAAACCAAAGCCCAGCAGTCACAAACGAAATGTAAATGAAAAACAGCCGTACGTTATTGGCGCGCATCCCGAGTTTATCCGCAAGCCGCGAAGAAACGTGGAAACCGTATTTTTCAAAAAAATACTTGAGCCTGATGACAAATGACATATCCTTACTTTTTGATCATGACAAATTTAAGCAAAAAAGACAAAGTCTGCTGTAGAAAATCCGTAACGGTTTCTCTCAAAAAAAGTTATATTTACGGTTATGGAAAATCTGAGGTCGCTTTTCATACTTTCATTTTTGGCGTTGCTGTTCTCAGGCTGCAACCATGACAGCGATTACATTGACCCACGCGGCACCGATTATGCCGGTGCGGAAAGCTGTATACAGTGCCATCAGAGCGCTTATCACTCTGCCCTGCAAAATGCGCATCACAAAGCAACGGCACCGGCTTCCATTGAAAATGTAATGGGTAGCTTTATGAGCCACAACACTTTTGCTTACGACCAAAACACCAAACTGGTCATGGAAAAACGTGGCGACAGCCTGTATCAGGTGCTGTATGAAAACGGTAAAGCGGTAAAGGCGTATCGTTTTGATATTGTATTTGGCATAAAAAACGCACAGACTTCCGTGTATTGGCACAACAAGAATACCTACGAACTTCCGGTTTCCTACTACAAGTCTGCAGATGCCTGGGCAACCAGCCCCGGGTTTTCAGCAACGGCTCCCAATTTCGACCGCAGGGTCAACAAGGATTGCTACGAATGCCACAGTTCGAATGCCAGTAACAGGATCGTTACTACAAACAGCGCCGCAAACAGCAGTTCGGTCTTCATGGATATGGACGATGCCATCGACAGCAAGACCATCGTTTACGGAATCGACTGCGAACGATGCCATGGCCCGGCCAAAAAACATGTCGATTACCATTTGAGATTCCCCGATGTGAAAACAGCCCACGATATCGCCAGTTTCAAATCGCTAAGCAACCAACAAAAACTGGATGCCTGTGCGATTTGCCATTCCGGAAACGACCATCGTTTAAAAATCAAGCCGCGATTCCCGTTCAGGCCCGGAGACAAACTGTCGGATTATTACAGGAATCCGTTGAGCGGCACCACCGATTACGACGTGCATGGAAACCAGAACGGTCTGCTCGCGCAAAGCAAGTGTTTCATGGAAAGCGGGACGATGAATTGCACCACCTGCCACAATTCGCATGAGAATAAGGTTTCAAACCTGGCCGCCTATTCCAAGGTATGCATCAGCTGCCATAATAATATGAGCCATGCCGCACCGACCATAAAAACGATATCCGAAAATGCGCTGAAGCAAAATTGCATCGATTGCCATATGCCCAAACAATCTTCAAAGGCGATCGGCTTCCAGCTTTCCAACGACGCCAAACTTTCGAGTTACCAGTTGCGCACCCATAAGATTGCCATTTATCCGGCTAAAAAATAATTTCCAATTAACGCTTTTCGATTTCCGGCTGTTTGAGCAATTCCATCCCAATAGCGCATTCCAGGCATTTGGCGTTATTGCAATAATCGGTTTTGAGCTGCAACAGCGCCTGTGTTTCGAATGCGTTTGCAGACCGGATCCCGAATGAATCGAATTTCGTCACAATCGCATTGCTTTCGGCGGCAATTTGCTGCAACAGGTAAATCAACTTTTCAGAAATGCCTTTCCCCAGGCTTTTGGCGTAGGCGAATCGGACCGGCACAATCGTATTGATGACAATCAGGTCGATGAACGCTTTGGATAGCGACTTCATTTTCTTCGGGCTTTCACGGTCAAACTGGTAATGCGTTTGCCAATATTGGGAAACCGAAACATCAAAAAGCCCATAAATCGCTTTGACCGAATCAGCATCCGCAATATCAGAAAACAATTGCTTTTGTTGAAAATAAAGACCCGCCAGCTGTGACAGTCGGATCGTCGGGAAATTATCGGGCCGGTGCTTGAAAAACTGGACTGGCCCAATGCTGTTTTCTTCCAACTTATACTTGCCGGACAAATACGAAAAACGCGATTTGAGCGAATGGAAATAATGATCTTCTTTTGCCCCATCGAGCAATCCGGCATTTCCGAAAAGTAACGCCTCAAGATTTTCGACTTCAACACGCTCTTTTCGTATGACAGAAAAAGGAATGCTTCTGACAGCCTTGAAGAAAATTTCACCGTTGGTGTTGAGTCCGAAATTACGCGCCAGCAGGTAAAACAAAACGGCTTCCCAATCCTGATTCGTTTGCGTCAGCAGTTCCTCGATAAATTTTGATTTGCGCTCGAGCCGCTCAAAGAAAAGCCGTTCCTGCCAGTTGCCGAATACAAACGGGTCGACTTGCGACAGTTGCCTTTCGCAAAAAATCCAGGATTTCGGAAACATCAGCGTTTCATAATTGCAGAGGGTTTCACTGGCGACGTAATGCCTGAGTTCGAGCACCGGGATTTCGGTATTGTCCTTTCGGAAAATTTCGGTATCGTGCTCCCAGACGACATGCAGGATTACATTATCGTAAGCGTCGTCCTTTTCGTGATGGTGCAGGTACCAGTCGGATGATTTGATATGAATCTCGACATTTCCGGCCCATTGCTGTTTGCCGATAATTATTTTAGCGTTGAAAAAATCAGGGCCGGCAAGTTGCAGGTATTGCCCGGGATTGAGAATCGCAATGGGTTCTTTATGGAAAGTGTGCAGATTGGAAGCGTCGAATTTCCGGAACTTCCAGAGGTAGTGAAGAAAATCTTCTTTCATGATATTCGGGTTTTAGATGGCGTATAAATGATAGAACTAATTTATGGAAAAAAATCCAATGACCAGTCTTGCCTCCTAAAAATCAGTATCTTATCGCAACAGGTATAATTTGGCGCAGGCGCGCGCATCCGAAAGTGCTTCGTGGTGGTTGAGCTGGATGTTGTTGCGCTCGCTGCAATATTTAAGATTGGCGGGCTTGTAGCCTTTAGCGCGGTAGATTTTACAGGTGCATTCCCAACGGTCGGCGATTTCGAGCTCGTCATAATACAAGCCGTAATGCTTCATGGTGCGCATCAACACGTTCCGGTCGAAAGATTCGTTATGGGCGACGATTTTCCTGCCGAAGAGCCGTTTGTAGATTTCAGGGAAATGCCCGCGGAATGTCTTCTCGTTTTCCGTGTGTATCGGCTTGATACCATGAACCATAATATTGTGATACGAATAATGGTTGTAAGGCGGCTGGATCAGCGTATAATATTCCTCGGTGATAATACCGTCGTTGACCGTGACGATACCCACCGCACAGGCACTTTCGGGATGGCCGGTGGCCGTTTCAAAATCTATTGCTGTAAATGTCATTTGCTATTGAATCTGAAGCCAAACTTAAAATTAAAATAGCAATACTGAAGGGATGAAAAGGAATTTAACAACTGTCGGTATTGCTTATAAATTATATATAATTCAATGAAACTTCAAATTATACTTCTTTAATATCTTAATTTTAAGTTAATTGAATTATTATATTTATTATATTTACTCGATTAATTTAAAATCCACAAATTATGAAAAAAATCTACTTTCTATTATCGCTGCTGTTTGCAGCTCCGGCATTCGCACAGTTGAGTGAAAACTTTGATGCCGAATCGACCTTACCGGGATTCTGGACTTCCTTTAGGGGAACAAACGGGTTGGGAGAGCTTTTTGACTGGGGAATCGGTCAGGGAAGAACTTATTCTGCACCAAATTGCGCCTTTGTCAGATATGAAGCCAATACCGGCGGCATAAATGAAGACTGGCTTGTGACTTCGGCAGTAGACCTGACGAACTATACCGGAACAGCGCTGACTTTCTACGCCGGACAGCAATATACCGATCCTTATGCGACAGTCTACAAAGTAAAAGTCTCCACCACTTCACAGGATGACATTTCTACCTTTACCGATTTGGGCACTTACAGCGAAGCCGATTTCGCAGGCGCCGGAGCCGCTCCGCTTACCGCACAATTTACGATTGACCTGAATGCCTACAACGGGCAGTCGTCGGTATATATCGCTTTTGTGATGCTGCAGAATGATGGCGACAACTGGTTTCTGGATGATGTAAACGTTACCGGGACTTTGTCTACCAAAGTTTTTGATAAGAACACGATGGTTTCCGTTTTTCCGAATCCTTCAGGCAATATCGTAAACCTGAATACGAATATGGAAATCCGGACGGTTGAAGTTTATGGAGTGCTTGGAAATCTCGTCCAATCGGTTTCCAATTCGAAAACGGTTGATATCTCAGGTTTGGCAAACGGAACATACCAGTTCAAAATTACCAATAGCGAAGGCAGCGTCTTTAACCACAAAGTCGTAAAAAAATAACCCTTTTGTACTATAAAAAAAGAGCCAATTGGCTCTTTTTTTATTTTATCGATCCGATAATATCATACTTGGTAACGATGTGGTGTTTCCCATTACCGAGGTCAATAAGGACCGCCTGGTTTTCTTTGGTAAAAAGCCTCGAAACTTCTTCGATTGGCGTTCCCGCTTTTACGATCGGATAAGGTTTGCCCATCACTTCTTTAATTGGCTTATCGGCGACGTTCTTGTCGGAAACATAACTTTGGAACAGATCCGATTCGTCAACCGAACCTACGAAACCAGTGATATCGATTACCGGAATCTGTGAAATCTTGTATTTGCGCATGCGCTCGATGGCGTGCGAAACCAATTCCTCGGTTCTCACGATCACCAGCGGCTTGTCCAGATGGTCTTTGATGACATCTTCGGCCTTAGTGATTTCTTCTTCGAGAAAGCCCCTTTCGCGCATCCAGTCGTCGTTGAACATTTTCCCGACGTAACGGCTTCCCGAGTCATGGAATAAAACCACTACGACATCGTCTTTTGTAAAATGTTCTTTTAACTGCAATAATCCTTTGATAGCAGAGCCTGCTGAATTTCCAACAAAAATCCCTTCTTCCAAGGCAATTTTCCTCGTATAGACTGCGGCATCTTTATCGGTCACTTTTGTAAAACCGTCGATCAGCGAAAAGTCGACGTTCTTCGGAAGGATGTCTTCCCCGATGCCTTCGGTGCTGTAAGAATAGATTTCGTTCTCGTCGAAGATTCCGGTTTCATGGTATTTCTTGAAAACCGAACCGTAGGTATCGACCCCCCAGATTTTGATGTTCGGGTTTTTCTCCTTCAAATATTTCGCGACTCCTGAAATGGTTCCGCCGGTTCCGACACCTACGACAAAATGCGTAATCTTCCCGTCGGTTTGTTCCCAGATTTCAGGGCCGGTTTGCTCGTAGTGCGCGATTGCATTGGATGGATTGTCGTATTGGTTCACGTACCAGGAATTCGGCGTGTCTTCACCGAGCCTTTTGGAAACGGAATAGTAAGAACGCGGATCGGTCGGTTCGACATCAGTCGGGCAAACCACGACCTTTGCACCAACGGCACGCAGGATATCCATCTTTTCTTTGGATTGCTTGTCGGTGAT
>DATHGE010000158.1:0-16144 GCA_035317805.1 Flavobacterium sp.
GAAGATCGGCGATTTCTATTTGGGTCGTATCGGCTTTGGCTTGCGGCGTTTTCTCGGTTTTGGCGGGACTGTCGTAGATGACTTTTGGCTGTTCGGCTTCTTTCCTACAGCTGCACATCATTGCGATGAGTGCTATTCCCGAGTATTTAAAAATATTTTTCATTTTCAGACTGATTAAATTCTGCAATCAAATATAAGATTTTAAAGCCTTATCGCCAACTTCACATTGAATGTCCGCGTAGTCAAATAATTCGGGATGGCTTTCTGGTCTTTTTCATAAATGTCGCGAACCCAGGTGTTGGTGATCGCATTCTGGTTGTTGAACATATTGAAGATTTCAAAACCGATTGAAAAATCCTTGAATTTTTTGAGCCAGTGCCCTTCCGGCCGTGTCTTGTTCTTTTCGGTCAATACGTAAGAGAATCCAACGTCTGCCCTGCGGTAATCGCGCAACCTTTGCTGGTAAAGGTATGGATCGGCATAGGACGGCGAACCGCCCGGCAAACCAGTATTGTAAACTAAATTCAGATAGACTTTCACGCTCGGGATCTTCGGCATGAAATCCTGGAAAAGTATCGCAAACTTGAGCCGCTGGTCGGTTGGCCTCGCAATGTAGCCGCGATTATCGATGTTTTCTTCCGTCTTAAGATAACCGAAACTGAGCCATGATTCCGTTCCCGGTACAAATTCTCCGTTGAGCCTCATATCAAGTCCCTGCGCGAAAGCTTTCGCATTATTGTTGGCGGCATAACGAATCCGGACATTTTCCAACGTATACGGATTCACATCATCCATCGATTTATAATAGGCTTCGGTCACCATCTTAAACGGGCGTTCCCACATTTTGAAACTGTAATCGTTGCTCAAAACAATATGGATCGAAGACTGTGCTTTCACATTCGGCTGTACGACACCATTCACATCGCGCAATTCCCTGTAAAACGGCGGCTGGTAATACAATCCGCCAGAAAGCCTGAAAACCATATCCTTTTCCCATTCGGGTTTGATGGCAAACTGCGCTCTTGGACTAAAAACAATCTGGCTGTCGCCGTCGATATTCGTTCCGCCAACCTGCCATTCGTGCATCCTGACGCCGGCATTATACCAAACGTCGCTGGTTCCGAGCTTGTCTTTGAGGCTCCATTGCAGGTAACCCGAAAGTCTGTTGATCTGTACGAAATTTTTGGCACGCACATTCTGATATGGCGCCAACGGGCCGGTATAAGGTTGGTAAGGCTGTTCGTTTACGGGAAAATCGACAATGGGCGGGTTGAGTGAAAAGCCGGCCGAATCGACCACTTCCCATTCCACAATCCTGTCGCGGATATCTTCACGCGTATATTTGAATCCCCATTCTATCTGGTGCCTTTTCAGGGTATGGACGCCTTTCACTTCCGCATTGTAAATCACGGCGTCGAGGTCATTCCTGGCGTGGGTCAGTGAAGTTCCGATCGCACGGCTAAAAGTCACATCCCCAAAAGTCTCCGAGCCGATGTTGCTGTCCACTTCACCTAAAGAGTACGCTGCAAGGATATCAAAATATTCCTGCTCTAATGTATGGTAGGCAGATCCGATCAGCTTTAAGGTAAACGTATCAGAAACATTATAGGATGCTTTAACCGCGCCGAAATAGGTGTCGTATTGGTCTTTCTCTTTTCCGTCATAAACTACCTGAAGTGCAATCGGCTCGTTGAATGTACCAAAATTGGTCTGTCGTGAAACCGGTTCGTAATTGTATCTGTTTTGTGAAATATTGCCCAAAAAGCTGAATTGCCATTTGGCGTTCGGTGTAAAAGTGATGTTGCTCTGCAAATCGGCGAATGTCGGTCTGTAATCCGTTTCCGTTTCCTGGCTCTTGACCAGAAGGCTGTTGTCGCGGTAGCGCACCCCGGTGAGCGACGTCCATTTTTTATTCTTTGAAACCGCATCGACGGTCAGGCTTCCGCCAAGGAAACTCGCATCGAAAGCAGCACCGAATGTCGTTGGTTTCCGATACGTGATGTCGAGCACCGATGATAATTTATCGCCGTATTTTGCCTGAAAGCCACCTGCGGAAAAGTCGACGTTCTGGACCATTTCAGTATTTGTAAAACTCAAGCCTTCCTGTTGGCCGGAGCGGACCAGGAACGGACGGTAGACTTCAATTTCGTTGACGTAAACCAGATTTTCGTCGTAATTCCCGCCACGCACGGAATAAGCCGTACTCAATTCGTTATTGCCGGAAACGCCGGGAAGTGTTTTAAGAACGTTTTCTATTCCTGGATTTCCGCCTGTAGTATGCCGGATTACTTCAGGTTCGATATTGACAATTCCTTCAATTCTTTTACGATTATTAACGACAGTAACGACGGCGAGCCCTTCTGCCTGGTCATTCATTACAAAATTAAACTGGTAAAATTCCGTGGGATTTAATGTTACCGTGATAGCACTTTTCTTAAGAACGGCGTGCGTAAAAACGACGGTTATTTTTTGGTTTGCCGGAATTTCCAGCTTGTAAAAACCGGTCGCGTCTGTTTTGGTGGAATTGCTGCCGTCGGTAACGTTGACTTCGTTAACGGGATTTCCGTTTTCATCGAGAACGACGCCTAAAATCGTGGCGATCTGTGCGTAGTTTGTGAATCCGATCAATAAAAAAAGCAGCGTAAATAATCTGAATTTCGTTCCCAAGAGTTATCTTTTATTTTTTTTGACTTCTGAAAAATTGTGTTTCAAAGATAGCAGAATTTCCAAGATTATCAGAAACTATCACTTTTAAATCATTTTGTCCTTCATTCAGAAGCGCGTCGTCAAAAACGTGCGTAATCTTCTTTTCCTTGTATTCATATTCGAACAAAACCCACTTCCCGTTGATATAGCCGCTATACGATTTGATTCCGGAAAGGTCATCGCTGATTTTGATCTCGATCGATTTTTGCTTTGTGAGCCATTTTCCGGCAATCGGTTTTGCAATCGAGATCTTTGGCGCGATCGTGTCTTTTGCCAAAGTAAACCCGCCGAGATTTTTCGTATAGGAAGTAAAACTGCCATTTTTAAATTTTGTTGTATTGTAACTCAGTTTTTTTCCGCTGACGGATGCGATGAAGGTCTTCTCGGGATTTGTTGCAAGACTGTCTTTGATTGTTACGAGGAAGTTGCTGTGCACCGGCGTATAATCGTCCTGAACGGTCATGACTTTATCCTTTACGTCGAAATTGAGATAAAAATCCTCATAAAAAGTCCTGGCGGGAAAAAACACCGACATGTTGTCTTTTTCGAAATTGGAATCTTTTGCAGACCTTACCAAATAAGGTGTCTTGATTTCTATCGAAGGAATGCTTGCGGGAAGCGGCGAATAATCCACCGGAACAAGTACGCTCGTCTTATTGCCGATGAAATCAGAAAGGTCGATGCGGTACAATTGCGAAAAATTCGGCTGCATTTTGATAATACCATAGTCGGCATTGGCATGAATGATACCCAGCGGATACAGTTGCTTCATAAACAATTTCTGGACGCGCTGCTGCTGCTTTTTGTACCTCGGATAATCGATGAGCGCATTCACATAGCGGCCTTCGTCAAAAGCCATACTGTCAAACTGGTACCCGAAAGCCGGATTTCCATTGACATAGGCGTCAACTTTGAAAATCCCGTTGTTGTTATACGAAACATCATCGAGGTCGGCGCCGGTAAATCCAAAACCGATCCGGCCAGAAGCCAATACTTTTTCGGCGATATAAGTACCGTCATCCTGCAGATTGAGGTTGATAATTATCGGCCGTGAAGATTGATTGACAGCGCTGCTGTCGCCAATCGGGTAAGCCACCAAAGTGGAAATGAAAGGCCTTTTGGTATCTTTAATTTCCAATCCGAAATACAATGGATTGATGATCTTTTCAGTTTTCGTATCGCGGAATTCAAAATGCAGGTGCGGCCCTTCCGAACCGCCGGTGTTTCCTGAAATCGCAATCGTATCGCCTTTCATCACCGGAAGTTCGCCGGGTTTTGGGAAAATCTCAACCTCGTAATTCTGCTGTTTGTATTGTTCGGCCTCGATGTATTTTTCAATCGCGCCGTAGCCTTTCTGCAAATGTCCGTAAACCGTCGTGTAGCCGTTCGGGTGGTCGATGTAGATCGCTTTCCCATATCCGAAAGGCGAAATCTTGATCCGCGAAATATAGCCATCGCCGGCCGCATGTACGATCTGGCCTTCCTTCTGCTGGGTCTTAAAATCGAAACCTGCGTGGAAATGGTTGGGACGCAATTCACCAAAATTGCCCGAAAGCTGCATCGGGATGTCGAGCGGCGGGCGGAAAAAATCTTTGGGATAATTGACGGTCTGGGAGAAAATCGGCGTGTAGATCAGAAAAAGGAGTATAAATCTCATGGTGAAAAGCTTTTTGCTAAGATAAAAAATAGGTAATGAAAATCAGTCCGGTTTTTCTGTAAATCTTCCTTTTTTATAACGTGTTATTTTTCAAAAGATTATGCGTTAACATTTCGCAAAAGGGAAAAAATTTGAAAAAGATTGGTTTAATTCAGCAGGAATGTTAACTTTGTTCGGATAAGTAATGAACTTAGTTTATAATGAGTGAGATTGTAGAAATTATTGATACTCTTGAAAGTAGGCTTAAAAAACTATTTAACAAAATAGACCAATTAGAGCAAACTACCGCACAGTTGAATCAGGAATTACAGAAAGCTGCAGCCACCATGCAAAAACAGTCGGAAGATTTTTCAGCACTGCAAAAACAGTATGAGACACTCAAGATAGCCAATTCATTACTCGGCAGCGACGACAATAAAAGAGATACAAAGCTTAAGATAAATTCATTAATTCGTGAAATTGATTACTGTATAGCACAGCTTGCAGACTAGTACATATGGATGAAAAGCTTAAAATCAAATTATCAATAGCAGACAGGGTTTATCCGTTAACGGTAGACATGTCGCAGGAAGAAGGCCTGAGAAGCGCTTCCAAAAAGATTGATTCGATGATTAAGCAGTTCGAGGAAAACTATGCGGTCCGCGACAAACAGGATGTATTAGCCATGTGTGCCTTACAATTCGCTTCACAGCTAGAGCAGAAACAGCTCGACAATTCGATCGACGGAAAGGAAACCATCGAACGGATCAATAAAATTAATGAGCTTTTGATAAACTATCTCGACAAATAATACGTTCTTACACACAGACTAAACATACTGCCTACATTAGTTCATATTGGTAAACTCAACACTAACAATTTAGAATGAGCAAATCATCACTACTAAAGCATGCTGCCCCGAGCAGAAACTTGAACAGTGAGTTAGCTCAAAACTTGTCTTATCGAGTTTATACATTCACCTGATGTAGGCTTTTTTTATATACATAACCCAACCCTTAACAATGGAAATCTTAATTATAATTATCGTAGGAATAGCAGGCATTGCAGCCGGTTTTGCAGTCGCCAAATACATGGAAAAGAACAATGTTTCCAACATGGTCAAAAATGCTAAGAAAGAGGCGCAGTCTATTTTGAAAGACGCCAATCTCGAAGCAGAAAACATCAAAAAAGACAAAATACTCCAGGCAAAAGAGAAATTTATCGAACTCAAGGCCGAACACGAACAAGTGATTTTAGGCCGCGACAAAAAAGTAGCCGAAGTCGAAAAAAGAATCCGCGACAAGGAATCCCAGATTTCTGGCGAACTCGGGAAAGCCAAAAAAATCAACGACGATTTCGAAGCCAAAACCCTCGAATACAATTCCAAGATCGAAGTGCTTGACCGCAAGCGCGACGAAGTGGAAAAAATGCACAAAAGCCAACTCAACCAACTCGAAGTGATCTCGGGCTTGTCTGCCGAAGATGCGCGCGACCAACTCGTGGAAGGCCTCAAAGCCGAAGCCAAAACCAAAGCGATGTCGCACATACAGGATACGATCGAAGAGGCAAAATTAACCGCACAACAAGAAGCCAAAAAAATCATCATCAATACGATCCAGCGTGTCGGGACGGAAGAAGCGGTCGAAAACTGCGTTTCCGTTTTCAACATCGAATCGGATGACGTAAAAGGAAGAATCATCGGGCGTGAGGGAAGAAATATCCGCGCACTCGAAGCCGCAACCGGAGTCGAAATCATCGTCGATGATACGCCGGAAGCGATTATCTTATCGTGTTTCGACCCGGTCAGAAGGGAAATCGCCCGTCTGTCTTTGCACAAACTCGTAACTGACGGCCGTATCCACCCGGCGCGTATCGAGGAAGTCGTTGCCAAAACTGCAAAACAGATCGACGACGAGATTATCGAGGTCGGAAAACGTACCGTAATCGATCTCGGTATCCACGGTTTACACCCTGAGCTGATTAAGGTTGTCGGAAGAATGAAATACCGTTCGTCTTACGGACAGAATCTATTGCAGCACTCGCGCGAGGTTTCCAAACTTTGCGGTATCATGGCAGCCGAACTGGGCCTGAATGTCAAACTCGCCAAACGCGCCGGATTGCTCCACGATATCGGAAAAGTGCCGGACGCAGAAAGTGATTTGCCGCACGCATTACTCGGAATGCAATGGGCCGAGAAATACGGCGAGAAAGAAGAAGTCTGCAACGCCATCGGGGCACACCACGACGAGATCGAGATGAAATCGTTGCTCTCTCCTATCGTACAGGTTTGTGATGCGATCTCGGGCGCAAGACCGGGCGCACGTCGCCAGGTGCTCGATTCTTACATCCAGCGTCTCAAAGATCTCGAAGAAGTCGCTTACGGATTCAGCGGCGTCAAAAATGCCTACGCGATCCAGGCCGGACGTGAATTGCGCGTCATCGTGGAAAGCGAAAAAGTTTCCGACGACAATGCCGCGAACCTTTCTTTCGAAATCTCACAAAAAATCCAGACCGAGATGACTTATCCGGGTCAGGTGAAAGTGACGGTAATCAGGGAAACCAGAGCGGTGAACATCGCTAAATAGTCAAAAGATAAAAGTCGAAAGGCTTAAATAATAGAAAATCCGGACATTGTTCCGGATTTTTTTATGGCGTTGCCTGTGGCCCGCGCTTTCGGCTGCACGCGGTGCCTGCCTCTATCGCTAACGCAAACACAAAAGTTCTCCGGACGTTCGTCATTCGTCATCCAATCAACTATTTCCTCGGATGGAACGTATTCATAATCTGCGTCAGATGTTTCCGGTCGAGATGCACGTAAATTTCCGTGGTCGTAATCGATTCATGGCCGAGCATCAGCTGGATTGACCTCAAGTCGGCGCCGTTCTCGAGCAAATGCGTCGCAAAAGAATGCCGGAACGTGTGCGGACTGATCGTCTTATTCAGATTAATCTTATCGGCCAGATCCTTAATGATCGTAAAGATCATCGCCCGCGTCAATTGCCGGCCACGCCGATTCAGGAACAAAGTATCGTCAAAACCTTTTTGGATATTGAGATGCGGCCGCACTGAACTTTTATATATTTCGATGTATTTCTGCGTCGCTTCTCCAATCGGCACAAACCGCTGCTTGTTTCCTTTTCCGGTGACTTTCAGAAAGCCCTCATCAAAAAACAGGTCCGAAATTTTCAACGCGACCAACTCGGAAACCCGAAGTCCGCAGCCGTATAAAGTTTCAAGCATCGCACGGTTCCGTTCGCCTTCTGATGTAGTCAGGTCGACTGCATCAATCAGTGCATCAATTTCATCCGTCGATAAGGTGTCGGGAAGTTTGCGTCCGATCTTTGGCGTTTCGATCAGTTCCAACGGGTTGTCATTGCGGTAATCCTCAAAAATCAGATATGAGAAAAAACTCTTGAGCCCCGAAATGATCCTGGCCTGCGACCGCGCATTGACCTCTTTCGAAACGCTGTAAATAAATTGCTGCAGCATTTCCTCGGTGATCTTAATTGGCGTCACGACCATGCCATTCCGGTCAAGGAAATCCTGGAGCCTCTGGATGTCAAAAGAGTAGTTTTCGATCGTATTGTTCGACAAACCCCGTTCGATTTTTAGCCAGGACTGATAGCTTTTGATATAACTGTTCCAATTCATTGCTGCAAAGTAAGCCAATTTTGAACATAAAAAAACATCCCCGAAAGGATGTTAATTTTAAAAAAATCAAATAAAAGCCCCTCAAAGAGAATGCTTTATTATTGTGGACTAGAATCTATATCCGAAAGAAAACTGCAAGACGCTGTTCTGTACGCTGTAATCATCGTAATAATCGAAATCCCCGTTGTCATCGACATTGTAACTTCTGTCGTCAATCGAAGTCAACCCAAGTGAGTACCTTCCCTGAATAAAAATATTATCGGTGAAATAATAAGAAAGCCCGAAGTTTACACCAGCATCGATCGTCGCAAAGTCGCCTTTAACATCCTGCGTATCCGAAATCGAGCTGCTGTTGTTACCATCAATTGATCTTTCAGTATACTTGTTTTTAGCGCTTACAAGGAAACCCAATTGCGGGCCAGCTTCAAGGCTCAGTTTTGGAATCACATAAAATTTGGCCATTACCGGAACGTTGATATACGTCAGGTTATACTTGTCTTCATATTCATAACGTACGCCGCCAAAATTTTCGCTGTAGTCGCTTTTAGCTCCTTGCATGGAAAGTAAAAGTTCCGGCTGCAATGAGAACCTGTTGGTCAGTTTGATTTCGACAAGCCCGCCGATATGCACACCCGGCTTGATTTCGGCGTTCTGAACGTCTCCTGTAAGCGTCGATAAATTTAAACCGCCTTTAAGGCCGAACCTTACGTTCTTTTGCGCATTGGTAAAACCGAATGCCAATACTGCTAATGCAGTTAAAATTACTTTTTTCATATTTGTTGATTTAGTTTATGATGATACAAAACTATCTCGATTTAACAGGAAAGCTGTTACAGCACTTTGGTTTAATGTTATATAAAAAAAACATCCCGCTCCAACCGGAACGGGATGTTTACCCAAAATTATAAATTACAACTATTAAAACCTGTATCCAACGCCGGCGTTGATATTGGTGCCGAGATATCCGGCGATTCCAATGTCTGCCCTGACTTCAACATAGAAATTTTGCATGATGTCGTAGCTCGCGCCCAAATCAAAACTTGGCGAAAATTGATCGTCGTCACCGTCGACGGCATAGTTTAATGCCGGCCCGGCTTGTGCATAAAACTTATCAAAGAAAGAATATTTAACCATTACGGGAACATTTACGGCAAGATAGCCATCATCTCCCGGAACAATGGAGAATGTAAGCTCTGGCTGCACCTTAAACTTATCGGCTACAGCAATTTCAATCAAACCGCCGGCATAAAACCCGACATTAGAAGTATTCGAATCGTAAGCGCCTCCAAAAACGGAATTATAATAATAATCGTCATTGAAACCGTTGTTGTCTTTTCGGTGGAGCGCATAACCGTCATAGGAAGAAGCGAACAAACCCGCCTTAACCCCAAAATGCATGTCCTGCGCATTAGTAAAGCCAATGGCAAAAATCGCAATCGCTGTTAATAATACTTTTTTCATGTCTGTTTTTGTTTATTGTTAGTTAATTCAAATTTAGGATATTAATGCTGACGGGCTTTTTCGGGGTTTTTCAGTTATCAACAATTTTATCAACACACAAATTCTAAATTGTTAACAAGGTGCTAAATTTATCGTACAAATACTATAATTCGATAATTTTGAGTTGTAATCTAAATCAAAAACCATTTTATTATGAAAAAACTAATCGTATTGACCGTATTGCTGGTGGGGCTATTTTCCGCCCAGGCGCAGCTCCGGATCGGAATCAAGGCCGGTCCCAATTTCGCCAACCTCGACGGCGTTTCCATCGACACAAAAATGAAGACCGGCTTCCATTTTGGGGTCGCAGCCGAATTGAAACTGCCCGCGAACTTTGCCATCGAGCCCGAAGTATTGTATTCTTCACAAGGCGCAAAAGTGGATTCTGCCGTACTGGACGACATTCAGTATGATTATGTCACCGTTCCTGTGCTGCTCAAATACTACCTGATTTCAGATTTACTGAGCATTGAAGCAGGCCCACAATTTTCTTTTCTGGTAAACGACAACAACGATTTTGACCCGGGCGATTCGTCCACATTCGACTTTGCAGCGCTTGGCGGCGTTGGTGTAAACCTTGGCAAACATCTGTTCCTGCAAGGCCGTTATGTTGTCGGGCTTACCGATGCTTCGGCAAATGCCGATGTGACTAACCGGGTCATCCAGCTTTCGGTAGGTTACATGTTTTAGAACTTTCCTTTGTTATTATAGCCGTCCTGCAATCCGGGGCGGTTTTTTTTAGGATAAATTTTAACAATTCCGTCCCAAATTATATAGCGATACAAATACTTTTTAATTATTTTTACTCGAAATAAAATTCCGAAACACCTTTTTTAAGCAGCCATCCAAATATGAAAATCATCATCATCAACGGGCCCAATCTTAATCTTCTGGGCAAGCGTGAACCTGAAGTTTACGGCAATCAGACTTTTGAGGATTATTTTAAAGTGTTGCAGCAGGAATTCCCGAATCTTGAACTCGAATATTTCCAAAGCAATATCGAAGGCGAACTGATCGACAAGATCCAGCAGGCCGGTTTCTCCTATGACGGCATTGTCCTTAATGCCGCGGCCTACACACATACTTCCGTCGGTATCGGCGATGCGGTAAAAGCGATTGCCTCACCGGTGATCGAAGTACATATTTCCAATACCTTTTCACGCGAAAGCTTCAGGCACCAATCTTTCATTTCCCCAAATGCCAAAGGGATTATCGTCGGGTTCGGACTCAAAAGCTATGCGCTGGCACTGCAATATTTTATCCAATAACGACAAGCCAAATATCCGATATGAAAAAAATATTTACTTTATTATTCCTGCTTTTTGCACTTTCCAACTTTGCCCAAGCGAAACTTTCGGGAAAAGTTACCGATGAAAAAGGAGAACCGCTTCCGTTCGTATCCATCTACCTCCAGAATACCTATATCGGAACCACGTCCAATGAACAGGGGCAATATGAAATAACGCTCAAGAAACCCAGCAAATATATAATCGTCTTTAAATTACTGGGCTATAAGACCAAACTGCAGAAATACAATTTTGAGCCTTTCCCGACAGAATTCAACATCACCCTCGAAGAAGAAAACATCACGCTCAATGAAGTCGTCATCGATAAAAACAAAAATCCGGCGGATGAAGTGATCCGGAATGCGATCGCTTCCAAAAAAGACAATTCGGGACCGACGGCAAAATACAGCGCCGACTTCTATTCCCGAGGTATTTTCCGGATCAAGGACGCGCCGAAAAAAATCCTGGGCCAGAAATTCGATTTTTTTGACGAGGTACTCGACTCCACCAGGAGCGGCATCTTATACCTTTCGGAAACCGTTTCCAAAATCACTTTCCAAAAACCCGATAAGCTTAAGGAAACCATCATCGCCTCTAAAGTGAGCGGAAATGACAACGGCTTCAGTTTCAACAATGCGGCTTCGGCGAACTTTGATTTTTACGAAAATTATCTTCCGTTCAAGGTGAATGTGGTTTCGCCGATCGCCGACAATGCTTTCAGTTACTACAAATACAAGCTCGAAGGCACTTTCTTTGAAGACAAACACCAGATCAATAAAGTAAAAGTGATCCCAAGGCGGACTTCCGAGCCTGTTGTGGAAGGCTATATCTATATCGTGGAAGACACTTGGGCGATTTATGCCGTAGACGTTACGATTAAAGGCAGCCAGATGCAGATGCCGGCCATTACGCAATTGACACTCAAGCAAAGTTATGGCTACAATCCGCGCAATAAGATCTGGGCAAAAAACACGCAGACTTTAGATTTTACCGCAGGGATTTTCGGCATCAACCTTTCGGGAAGATTCACTTATGTCTACAACAATTATATTTTTGAGCCGGTCATCGATAAGAAAACCTTTACGCGCGAAATATTGTCTTTTGAGGAAAATGCGAACAAGAAAGAAGACAGCTTTTGGAATAAAATCCGCCCCGTGCCATTGACTTCTGAAGAAAGTAACGATTACGTCAAAAAAGACATCCTGCAGACCAAAAAGAAATCCCAGACCTATCTCGATTCGATCGACAAAAAGAACAACAAACTGGGCATTTTCGATGTCATCATGGGCTACAATTACAAGAATTCCTATAAGAAATGGGAACTCGGTTATGATGGGCTTTTGAAAGAATTCAGTTTCAATACCGTTCAGGGATTTACCTTCAACCCGGGTTTTTACTTTACGAAAAGAGACGAAGACAAGCGCACATTTTCAACACTAAAAGTCAATTTAAACTATGGCTTCGCCGAAGAAAAGCTGCGTGCCACTTTTGGTTACGTCAACCGTTTGAACAACACCAATTACAGTGAGATCATTGTTTCGGGCGGAAGCGCCGCGACGCAATTTAACGCTGAGAATCCGATCAGTAAGGTCGTCAATTCCGTCAGTACGCTTTTCTTCAAAGACAATTATATGAAATTGTATGAGAGGAATTTTGTAAAAGCGTCTTTCGGAAGGGAAATATTCAACGGGCTGTATATGAATGCCGCCGCCGATTATTCGGAAAGGAAGCCGCTTTGGAACAATACCGAACATGTAATTATTCAGGACGATACTGATTTCTATACGTCGAATAATCCGCTGTTGCCGAATGATTTTACAACGCCGGCAATTGTAAAGCACAACTTGGCTAAAGTTTCGGTCAATGCCCGAATCACCTTCGCGCAGGAATATTGGACACGTCCGGATGGGAAATTCAATTTCAAGAACGACAAATACCCGGTTTTGCATTTCGGTTACGAAAAAGGCTTTGCAGGAAGCGACAGCAAATACAATTTCGACCATGTGAATGCGCGGCTGACTTACGATGTTACGCTGGGAAACAAGGGCAATCTTGCGATGAACATTAAGGCCGGGAAATTCTTTAATGCGGAAGACATTTCCTTTGTGGATTACAAACATTTCAATGGGAATCTCACGCATATCGGCCAATCCGACCGTTACCTGAACGTCTTTAATTTACTGCCGTATTATGCCGCGAGTACGAATGATGCCTATTTTGAGGCGCATATGGAACACGACGACCAGGGTTATATTATGAACAAATTGCCGCTGCTCAACAAACTCAAGTCGACTTTGGTTTTGGGTTACCACAACCTTTCGGTCCCGGACAGGAAATCGTATCATGAGTTTACAGTCGGGCTTGACAATTTAGGGTTTGGGAAATTCAAATTTTTCAGATTGGATTATGTGCATTCGTACCAAAACCATGATGACGGGGACGGCGTGGTTTTCGGAATCAAGCTGCTCAATGTTTTGGAATAAAGTTTATATAAACAAAAAACCGATAGCAAAAACTATCGGTTTTTTATATCTGAAAACTGCAATCTATTTTACTCTCTCACAATCTTAGCCCCAATCGCTCTCAGTCGTTCGTCAATCCTTTCATAACCGCGGTCAATCTGCTCGATGTTCTGGATCGTGCTCGTTCCTTTGGCAGAAAGCGCAGCGATCAGCAACGAGATTCCCGCACGAATATCCGGCGACGACATCGTAGTCGCTTTCAACTGCGATTTGAAATCATGTCCCATAACCACCGCACGGTGCGGATCGCAAAGCATAATCTTCGCGCCCATGTCAATCAGTTTGTCCACAAAGAACAAACGGCTTTCGAACATTTTCTGGTGGATCAAAACATCGCCATTTGCCTGTGTCGCCACAACCAGAACGATGCTTAATAAGTCGGGCGTAAATCCCGGCCACGGCGCGTCGGCAATGGTCAGGATAGATCCGTCGATATCCGTTTTAATC
This sequence comes from Flavobacterium sp., assembly GCA_035317805.1. Classification (GTDB taxonomy): domain Bacteria; phylum Bacteroidota; class Bacteroidia; order Flavobacteriales; family Flavobacteriaceae; genus Flavobacterium. The sequence goes on from DATHGE010000158.1 coordinate 13,749, forward strand.
GTATAGCCATTTTCATGAGCCGGAATGTAAATATCATCGCCGCGTTTTTCCAAAGTAATCCCGAGTTTCCGGAACGTACTCGGAATAACCCCCAAATTCGGCCAGCTGACATCTTTAATGGTAATTTCACTTCTGGTCATTGCCGCCAAACCAATCCATGAACCGATTTCGACCATATCCGGAAGAATCCGGTGCTCGCATCCGCCAAGGCTTTCGACACCTTCAATCGCCAATAAGTTCGAACCGACTCCCGTGATTTTCGCACCCATCGAGTTGAGCATTTTACACAACTGTTGCAAATATGGTTCGCAGGCCGCGTTGTAAATGGTCGTGATGCCTTTGGCCAAAACCGCCGCCATGACAATATTCGCAGTTCCGGTTACAGAAGCTTCGTCGAGCAACATATCGGCTCCGACCAAACCTTTCTCGGTTTTTTCAACGCCGTAGAAATGGTCTTCGCGGTTGTAGCGGAATTTCGCGCCGAGATTGATGAAACCTTCAAAATGCGTATCGAGTCTTCTTCTTCCGATCTTATCGCCGCCTGGTTTTGGAATATATCCTTTTCCGAAACGAGCCAACAATGGGCCGACAATCATGATCGATCCTCTCAGCGAACCGCCTTCTTTTTTGAAAGCTTCGGTTTCGAGATAACCCACATTTACCTCATCTGCCTGGAACGTCACCGAACCCGGTCCGTTTTTCTGGATTTTGACACCCAGATTGCCCAGAAGCGCAATGAGCTTGTTGACATCGATAATGTCGGGAATGTTGTTGATGGTTACTTTTTCGGGAGTCAGAAGTACCGCACACAAAATCTGCAATGCTTCGTTTTTTGCACCCTGAGGTTTGATTTCTCCCTTTAAGCGTACGCCGCCTTCAATTTTAAAAATGCCCATGTTTATGAATTAACTGTTTCCTAATTGTCAATTATCAATTGTCAATTAATTTATTGAGGTTTCCTGTTATTGTTTTTATGCATCGGATTCTTGCCCTTTACATTTTTATTGCTTGTGATTTTTGGCGGCCCGCTTGGCGAAATCTTATTCGACACACGTTTGTTCGTGCGCATCAGATCGGTGGTATTGAGCAATTCTTCTTCGCTTTGCGTCAGGTTGATTTTACCGTCAGACAACTCGAACAAATGCTCGAAAATGACATCATCTTTCACGGTATCTTTATTCCAGCTCAGATACGATTTCTTCATATGGTTCGCAATCACCTTGATCAGCGCGCTTTTGAGTTCGCCTTCCTCCCATTTGTTCGCCACATCAATCATATACTTGATGTTGTTGCCATAGAAACGGTATTTCGGGAAATTCTGTGGATATTCCAGAATGTCAGGGCGCAATTGCAAAACCTCGCGCGACGGAATCGGGTAAGGCGAATCCACATCAATCTTAAAATTCGACATGATATACAACTGGTCCCACAATTTGTGCTGGAAATCCGGTACGTCGCGCAAATGCGGATTGAGGCTTCCCATCACCTGGATGATGTATTTCGCGGCCTTGTTGCGCTCTTCCGCATCGGTAAGCTCTACGGCCTGGTCGATCAGTTTCTGCAGATGCCTGCCATATTCGCGGATAATCAGGTGCGGCCTTTCCGAATTGTACTCCAGGTGGTGCACCACTTCATTCGCAATCTCTTTGGTATATTTTAACGTCATAGTTATAGGGAAATTATGCCTTCAATTGTAGCAACCTCAAGGTATTTATCGACGATTTCCTGTGCGCTTTTCATCATCACATCCACCGAAACGCTCGTAAATTTTCTGGCTTTGGATTGTGTGGTCTTAATCACCGCGCCCATGCAGTCGAAAGCGTCTTCGACTTTTTTGATCTTTTCAGGGTCTGTCGGAACAATAAATTTATAGAGATACAATGCAGGCCATTCGTTGCTCAGGTCAAGTTCAGCCTTAAGCCTTTCATAAAATTCTTCAGTCTTCTTATCCATCTTCAAAAAATAAAAGCAAATATACAGTATTTGGATTGAGAATTGAGATTTTAGAATTGAGATTTTTTCAGGAGCTATTTCCTGCTTTCGCCTTTATCTTTGTTCGTGCCTCACAAAGGATACCGGCTCTATCAGGGCTAGGGCGATCTGCAAAGATTCACGATCGGTTCCCATCCACAAATCTCACTTCCCAAATCTCAAATCTTTTTTCCAAATCCCGATAACTTTCCCTAAATTCGCGGCTTTATTTCCCAGAAGTGCAAAAAGAAATCATTGTTATCATCGGCGGTCCCGGAACCGGGAAAACCACCATCATCGACGGATTGCTGGCCAAAGGCTATTGCTGCTATCCCGAGATTTCGCGCGAGGTGACGCTCGAGGCCAAAAAACAGGGCATCGAACAATTGTTTCTCGAAAAGCCGCTGCTGTTCAGCGAACTCTTG